>DASXIL010000427.1:0-10870 GCA_036497985.1 Candidatus Angelobacter sp.
GGCTGGACTTTTTTGCCTTCACCGACTTTGTGGATCGTGACGGCAAGTTCCAGCTACAGATGCTGAAGTATTCAGCCTTTGCGTCGCTGGGCCGTTCCATGAGTTACATGCTGCGCGAAGAAGCCTTCCACATGGGCACCGGCAACACCGGACTGGCGCGCATCGCCGAGGCTGGCGTGGTTCCGGGCTGGCTGATGCAGAAATATCTCAACAAGTGGATTTCCAGCGCTTATGATCTGTTCGGCACTGATCACTCATCGTCGGCGCATTGGGCTTATACCTGGGGACTGAAGGGCCGTTACGACGAACTGAAGAACGAGACAGCGCCCGATCTCGATAACCTGAATGATTACAACAGGCATCTTTATCGCGACGAATGTGTAGGCCTGGTGAAGCGCATCAGCGCGGGGCAGCGTCCGGGCAGCACGGAGCTGTATTGTCCTAACATACAGTTCAACCGCATGATTGGCCGCTGGAAGGGACAGATGTTCCATCCGCAGACGGGCCAGCCGATGGACGAAAAGGAATACAAACAGCAGCTCGATACCTGGCTCCCAACGGCCGCGGACAAGAAGCTGCTGATGGACATCATCGGATCCGAAAAGAAATGGATTGCGCCCAAGACCGGCGCGAAAGACCCACTGCTCACGATCGGCGAGGTAAGAAAGAGCGCTCTCAACGCGGTGCAGTAAACTCCTCATCCCGAGCAAAGCGAGGGAGCCCTATGATCTTGAATGAACATCGGGGTTCCCTTTGCTTTTTCTGAAGTTCCTGAACGCGGAGCATGAAGGATTGCTGTTATTTGGAATGCATGCAAGTTCGCGATTTCTATTGTTATGATTTCCATGCAGTATTTGAGGGAATAGGGCTCCCTCGCTGCGCTTCGGGATAAGAGTAAAGAATGAACTACACACTCAACGAACTCATGGTTGTTGCGGCGGCGCGCGAGATCAAGGACGGCGAGGTCGTCTTTGTCGGCATGCGGCTGCCGCTGATCGCGTTTGTTGTGGCGAAGAAGACGCACGCGCCGAATGCCATCGGCTTGTTTGACAATGGCGTGATTCGCTCCACGCCTTCGCCGGAATTGATCTATACGATGGCCGATCCGCCGAACATCAAAGGCGCCACGCAGTGCCTGGGCATGCTGGAGGTGATGAGCCTGCTGCAATCGGGGCGGGTGAATCTGGGATTTCTGGGCGCGGCCGAGGTGGACAAATACGGCAACCTGAATTCCACGCAGGTACAAGGAAAGAACGGCATGGTGCGGCTGCCGGGCTCGGGCGGCGCGTGCGATATAGCGTCTATGGCGCAGCGATTTGTGTCTTTATTGGAGCACGGCAAGCATCGCCTACCTGAGAAAGTAAACTACATTACGAGTCCCGGAAATGGCGAAGGTGCGGGCTGGCGCAAGCGCGTTGGGCTGCCGCGCGGAGGCCCTTCGGCGGTAATCACTACGAAGTGCGTGCTGCGCTTTGGCGCTGATGCCGAGGCGTTTCTTTCCACGTATCATCCGGGCGTGAGCGTGGACGATGTGTTGTCGAACACGGGATGGAAGTTGAAAGTGGCAGATGACGCGAAGCCGACGCCAGAGCCGAACGCGGCGGAGCTGAAGGCGATTCGGGAGTACGATACGAAGGGGTTTTGGACAAGCTAGTTTTTTCTGCAATCCCGAGCGAAGCGAGGGAGCCCTATCTCCGCGATGAACACGCGCTCAGAAAAAATTGGTATGCACAGTTAGTGCCAGGAAGGGGGTAGCGATCCCTCACCCGCAAAAAGCGGGTTCGGGATTGCAGACCAAACCATGAACCATGTTGCCATCGAAATGCAGGGCCCGCTTGCCCGCATCACGCTCACGCATCCGCCTCTTAATGTGATTGATTTCCAGATGATGGACGAGCTGCTGGCGGCGCTGCAGCAACTGGAGCAGCGAAAAGAAGTCTCCGTCGTGATCATCAGCGGCGGCGCGCGCGGCTTTTCTGCTGGAGTCGACGTGGCGGTGCACACTCCGGAACTGGTCCAAACGATGCTGCAGAAATTTCACGGCGTGATTCTTGCGCTGACCAAGTTTCCCAAGATCACGATTGCCGAAGTTCATGGCGCTTGCCTGGGCGGCGGCGCAGAGCTTGCCATGGTGTGCGACATGGCTTACACCACGCCGAATGCCAAGTGGGGATTTCCGGAGATCACGCTGGGCTGCTATCCGCCGGTTGCGTGCACGGCCCTGGCGGCGCTGGTGGGACAGAAGCGCGCAGCCGATCTGGTGTTTACCGGGCGGACGTTCAGCGGTGAAGATGCTGCCGCCTGGGGGTTGGCTAACGAGTCCCATCCTGAAAGCGAACTGCAGCAGGCGATTCAGCGCACGGTCGATCATCTGTTGAAGCTGAGTCCGGCTGCGCTGGCCGTGGCGAAGAAAGCATTTTATGCGTGGGATTCCATGCACCTGGACAAAGGACTGGCGCGGGCAGAAAAGATTTATCTGGAAGAGCTGATGCAAACGGAAGACGTGAAAGAGGGAATCGCCGCGTGGATGGAGAAGCGGAAGCCGGTTTGGAAAGGGAAGTAGTGGATGCAATAAAGTTAGGATAAACTTTAACTATGTCCAAAGCTGCGGTCAATGTCAAAAAGGAGTTAGCGCTCTTAGAGCCAACTTATAAGCAACTCAAAGAAGAAACCATCTTCATCCTCGAGTCAATGTTAAAAGATGCGGATATCAAGCACCATTCGATTAGCGGACGGATTAAGACTCATCAGTCAACGGTGGACAAACTCAAGAGAAAGCAGCTCACTGAACCGCGTCAATTGACTGACTTGGTAGGAGTGAGAGTAGTTTGTCTATTTTTATCAGATATCAAGAGAATTGGAGACTTGATACGTAAAAACTTTGATGTGGAAGAGGAAGACAATAAAATCGAGGATCAGGAATTAACTTCGTTTGGTTACATGTCCTTTCATTTCATAGCCAAGATAAAGAAGACTTACGCCGGCCCTAGGTATGACGCGATTAGAAATATTCCAGTTGAGATTCAAGTGCGAACAATCGCAATGGATGCTTGGGCGGCGACCTCTCATTATCTCGATTATAAGTCGGCGCAGGATGTGCCCAAAGAGCTCAGGAAGGACTTTTTTGCGCTAAGCGGCTTGTTCTATGTTGCAGACCAACATTTTGAAGTTTTCTTCAAAGCACGCCTAGACTCAGTCAAAACAATCAGGAAAGAATTGAGCGCATCGCCGAGTGGTATGAATATCGAGATCAACCTCGACACCCTGAGTGAATATCTTAAAAGAAAGTTTCAAAGGCGAGGGCAATCCGAATCCCCAGAAATTTCAGTGTTGGTGAACGAGTTAAGGTCATCTGGCTATAAGACCATTCGGGAAGTCGATGACATCATCAAGAAGACTCTTAAAGTGGCTCTGATCTATGAGCAGGAGAATCCGCCCTACGAGAACCGCGGCGAGGAGTGGGTTCCGGTAGAAGGTCTAAAGTATACCGATGTTGGAATTGTCAGGGCCGTGTTTGATATTCATAATGCGGAGTTTGCCAAGAAAAGAGGTTCCACTTTTGACATGAGCAAATTTCGTAAACTCCTCTCGGTGGTAAAGAAGAAGTAAACCACGATGACTTAATAACCGCAACTAGCCTATAAGTGGCAATCACTCTGGTAAACTGTCAAGCAGCACCCGCACCACGTTCTCTCCCATGATCTTGTGAATGTCCTGCTCGGAGATTCCTTCCTGAAGCAGCGCGTCTGTGAGCAAGGCCCATCCGCTTGCATCGAAGGGCGCGGTAATGCCGCCGTCGAAATCGGAGCCAAGCGCAACATGGTCCGTGCCGACAATGTTTACTGCGTAGTGGATGGCGCGGGCTGTGGCGCGCGCGTCGTTGCCGCAGGTTGCAGTATCCCAGAGACCGATGCCGATGACGCCGTTGGTGTGCGCGACGGCTCTGAGTTCATCGTCTGATAGGTTGCGCGGGTTGTTGCAGGTGCCTTTCACGCCGGTGTGGGAAACAATCAGCGGACGCGTAGCCAAGGCAGTGATGTCGCGCAGCGTGGCAGGCGAGGCGTGTGCAAGATCGATCAGCATGTGATGGGATTCCATGGCGCGGACCCACTGCCGGCCGAGATCGGTGAGGCCGTCTTTCTTCATGCCTGCGGCAGCTCCGGCGATAGCGGTGTCAGTAAAGTGAGTAGGCGCCATCATGCGGAAGCCGGCGGCATAAAGGTCATCAAGATCTTCAAGGCGGCCTTCCAGGGGCTGCGCGCCTTCTGCGCCCAGAAATCCGGCGACGGCATGCGTGGCAGCGCGGGTGGTAAAAAACTTTTGCAAGTCGGAGCGTGAGCGCACAATGATGAGCGCGCCTTTGGATCGCTCGGCGAACTTCTGCAATCGAGCAGCCTGGTAAAGCGCGCGCTGTTTGGGGCTGTTCCATGTGCGCGGAGGCCAACCTTCAAAGATCGCAATGTTACGCACTTGATCTGTGGAGTCAGAGTTCTGAAAGATATTGAGCTTGCGCGGCGCGGTGGTGACGACGGTAAACGCCTGGATGGAGACATTGCCTTCGGCGAGGCGAGGCAGGTCAATGTGTCCGCGCGAGCTGCGGCGCAGCAGGTTGCGGCCCCAGAGCAAGCTGTCGCCGTGAAGGTCAGCAATTATGAGCTTGCGGTGCAATTCCTGGGCCTGCGCGGAAGGTTGGTAAGGCGGCGCATGTAGGGTGCGGTTGAATCGGCGCTCGACGACGCCGGGCAAGGCGAGCCAAGCGGCGACCAGGACAATCACGACCAACAAAAGGAACCAGCGCAGGCGTTTCATTTTATTCTGTCGCTGCGCTCCAAACCGCCAGCGACTTTTCCCTTTAGCAGAACCCTGTCTGCTCTTTGTGCAGCCCCCCTCGGCGGCCACAGGCCTCGCGGGCTAACTATTATCTATCCTGGCAAGAAGCATATCATTTTCCTTGACTTTCGCCCTGGCTTGTGTTACCATAAGTCGTTTTAATTCAGTAGTTTAGATTGATAATGGGAGCGACAAAAAGGATGATTGGGACGAGATATTCCGGGGTTGAAGCGGGGTATCCCTGGGGATGAATTGTGTAAGCCCTTTGTAATCCTAGTTGACGTACCCCGGGGGAGGGGGATCGGAATCCCTCGCCAGGTGGAGGAGCTTGCAGCTAGTAGCCAGTGGCTTGAAAGAGAATAGGGGTTCCTCACCCGCAAAAGAGCGCGGCGCGGGTTCGGGATTCCAGAAAGGAATGTCAAAGCTCATGACAATGCGGCAGGCGATTGCGGAGCACCTTCCGGACGGAGCCAGCGTGGCGCTGGGTTTGCAAATGGAGCAGATGATTCCGTTTGCCGCGGGGCACGAGATCATGCGGCAGAAGAAGCGCGGGCTGCGGCTGATTGGGCCGATCTCCGACATTCTGTTTGACCAGATGATTGGCGCGGGCTGTGTGGAAGACGTGGTGGCGGCCTGGGTAGGCAACGTGATGATGGGGTCGGCGTATAACTTCCGCCACGCCACCGAGGTGGAAAATCCCGGCAAGCCGGGCGAGAAACTCCGCGTCTTTAATATGACGAACTTCACGCTGGCACTCGCGCTGCAGGCGGGTGCAATGGGTGTGCCGTTTCTGCCGACGCGGACCGCCATGGGCAGCGACGTCCCCAAGGGAAACCATTTTTTCTACCAGATCATTTCTCCCTTCGAGCCCAAAGAGACTTTGCTGGCGGTGCGCGCTCTGGCGCCCGACGTGGCGATTGTCCACCTGCAACGCGCGGACAAAAACGGCAACGCGCATTGCTGGGGAAATTTTGGCGTGATGCTGGAAGGAGTCCGCGCCAAAATTTCCCCAGCAATGCGCGTTAGAGATCGTGGATGAGGACGTGAACGCGAGTGATCCCAATCGCACGGTGATTCCCAGTTTTCTGGTGACGGCCGTAGTGGCGTGTCCGCTGGGTGCACATCCTTCGCCGGTTCAGGGCTACTATAAAAGAGACGATGCATTCTTCCAGCAGTACCACGCGGAGACGAAGACGCAGGGCGACTTTAACACGTGGGCGCAGAAGTGGGTGAATGGCGTGGCAAATCGTGCAGCATATGCTGAGAAGTTGGGCAAGCCGCGCGTGGAAGAGCTGGGCGTAAAGCAGCATGCGTATGCGGTAGAGACGGACTATGGGTATTGAACGTTCACCGCAAAGGACACGAAGGTCCGCGCGTTCTTTGCGGGTGAGGGAGCCCTACCAACTTAGAGGATGGCAGGGTAAGCTGGAGACAGCTACAGAACCGACGTGGCATGGAAGAGGGTAGGGATCCCTCACGCGCAACCCCGCGCATTCGGGACTTCGGAAAACAATGAAAAAGGAATTAATTGAGCTCCGCGTGAATGGCCGCAAGCATGAACTGGCGATTGAGCCGAGCGAGCTGCTGCTGGACGTTCTGCGCCAGGAGCTGGATTTTACCGGGTCAAAGCGCGGGTGCGACGACTCTTCCTGTGGCGCATGTACCGTGCTGGTGGATGGCGTGCCGACGCTGAGTTGCACCATGCTTGCCATGAGCTGCGCCTCGGACGAAAACGATGGTCCGGACATCACCACGGTTGAAGGCATTGCCGATCACGGCGCTCTGGCGGCCATCCAGAAAGCCTATGGCGACTGGGGCGGCGCGCAATGCGGTTTCTGCACACCGGGTTTCATGATCACGGTAAAGGCGTTGCTGGACCGAAATCCTGAGCCGAGCGAAGACGAGATCAGGCACGCGCTGAGCGGGAACCTGTGCCGCTGCACCGGGTACACACAGATGTACCAGGCGATCAAGGCGGCGATTCAGGCAGAGCAGAGGAGCCGGTGATTCACCGCAAAGGACGCGAAGTACGCAAAGGAGTTTTTTCTGAAATCCCGACCCTGAGCTTGTCGAAGGGGAGGGAACCCTATGGCAACAAGAACATTTGGATGTAAGAGTAAATAAAGAACAGACGTTGAGAGCTTTGGAAGAAGGTAGGGATCCCTCACCCCGCTACGCGGGATTCGGGATTTCAGAAACAACGGCTTGAAAGGGATAGGGGTCCCTCGCTCGCAACATCGGCGGGTTCGGGATTGAAGAAAACATGTCTGACTTCTCCATCATCGGTAAACGCGCTGCGCTCGTCGATTCGGCGGGCAAGACCACGGGCCAGGGCAAGTATGCTGACGATCTGAGCCTGCCGGGCATGTTGACGGGCAAGATCCTGCATTCGCCGTATCCGCATGCGCTGATCAAAAATATCGATACGTCGAAGGCAGAAGCAATCGACGGCGTGGTGTGCGTGGTGACCGGGCCGGACGCGCCGAATAAGTACGGCATTCTGCCAGTCGGCCACGACGAGACAGCGCTGGCGGTCGAGAAGGTGCGATACGTTGGCGATAACGTAGCCTGCGTGGTGGCAACGTCAGAGTCGATTGCGGAGCGCGCGCTGGAGCTGATTGAAGTGGAGTATGAACAGCTGCCGGCGTGGTTCGATCCGGAAGACTCAATGAAGGCGGAGAAAGACTGGATCCATCCGCAGCGGTCGAACAATATTGAAAAAGATTATCACCACGTGTTTGGCGATCCGGACAAAGGTTTTGCCGAGGCGGACGTGGTGATGGAGCATCGCTATATTGCAGGTGAAGTGACACACGCGGCGATGGAGCCGCATTGCACGCTGGCATCGTTTGAGATTGATTCGCAGACAGGGCAGCCGGGACGGCTAACGGTGTGGTCGTCAACCCAGGTGCCGTACTATCTGCAGCACAAGCTCTCTATTGTGCTGGAGCTGCCGATGCAGCAGATACGCGTGATCAAGCCGCTGGTGGGCGGCGGGTTCGGCGGCAAGAGTGAAGTGATCCCGCTGGAGATCATTGCGGCGGTGGCGGCGCGCAAAGCCAAAGCGCCGGTGAAGATTACTTACACGCGGGAAGAAGTTTTCTGGGCGCATCGCGGACGGCCCAGGACGATCATTGACCTGAAAATCGGTGCGAAGAAAGATGGCCACCTGACATCGGTCGCGGCAAAAGTGATTCAGGATGGCGGCGCGTATTGCTCCTATGGCGTAGTTACGATTCTTTATTCCGGCGCGCTTCTGGGCGCGCTGTATGACATTCCCAACATTAAGTATGACGGCTATCGCGTGCTGACGAACAAGCCGGCGTGCGGCGCGATGCGCGGGCATGGGACCGTGAATGTCCGGTTTGCCTTTGAGAGCCAGTTGGATGAGATTGCCGCGAAGCTGGATATTGATCCGGCGGAGATTCGCCGCATCAATCTACTCAAGCCGCCATGCATCACGGTGAACAACCTGCGCGTGCAGAGTTACGGACTGCCGGAGTGCATTGACAAAGTTATTTCGCGGTCAGGCTGGCACGAGCGCCGCAGCAAGCTGCCGCCGGCACGCGGCATGGGAATGGCATGCAGCCATTATGTGAGCGGCGCGGCCAACAGCATTATTCGCTCAGACATGCCGCATTCCACGGTGAACATCAAGATTGATCGCGATGGCGGCGTAGTGGTGTACACCGGCGCGTCGGATATTGGCCAGGGATCGGACACAATGGTGGCGCAGATTGTGGCGGAAGTGCTGGGCATCGGGTTGGGACGCATACGCGTGATTGCCGCCGACACTGACCTGACGCCGATCGATATTGGATCGTATTCCAGCCGAGTGACGTTCATGAACGGCAATGCGTCGCTGCGGGCAGCGCAGGACGTAAGAAAGAAGATAGCGGCTGCGGCGGCGGTGAAGATGAACTGCTCGCCAGAAGACGTGATGATGCGCGACGATCGCGTGTGGAAGCGGGGAACGGCAGAGCCGACGTCGAATGGGGCGCATGCTGAGCAGATACTGGAGAAGGTGGATGCACCGCGAGGAAGCGTAAGGGAAGTGAGTGGGCGCGTGGAAGGGCAGACGCTGCGCGGATCGCTGCAGCAAAAACGCAAAGAAGAAGGCCCGAAAGACAGCATGAGTTTTGAAGAAGCGGTGGTTTCGGCCATCGACTTTACCGGCGCGCTGACCGGCACGGGATCGTATGCGCCACCCAAAGAGGCGCGCGGAGGCGCGTTCAAAGGCGCGGGTGTGGGACCGTCACCGGCGTATTCATATTCGGCGCAGGTGGCCGAGGTGACCGTGGACGAAGAGACCGGCGAGGTGAAAGTCCATAAGGTTTGGGCGGCGCATGATTGTGGACGCGCACTGAACCCTGTTTCAGTAGAAGGCCAGGTGATCGGCTCAGTGTGGATGGGGCTGGGGCAGGCGATGCAGGAAGAAATGGTCTGGAAAGACGGCCTGCTGATGAATCCGGGAATGCTGGAGTACAAGTCGCCATCGGCCACGGAGTCACCGGAGGTGGAATGCATCATTGTGGAATCCATCGATCCGGAAGGGCCGTTTGGCGCGAAGGAAGCAAGCGAAGGCTCGCTGGCGGCGACCATTCCGGCGATTGCCAACGCGATTTATGATGCCGTGGGCGTGCGGCTGCGAGAAGCGCCGTTTACGCCGGAGCGAGTGTTGGCCGCCATTAAAGCAAAACATTCGGAGAAAAAAGCTCTCGATATTACGCGCGGAGACGATCCGGTGACACCGACAACGTTCCGCGAGCCCGGCGGATCATTATGGTTTAAGGGCAAAGGGCCGGACCGGCATGCGGATGATCCGTCGAGGAGGGTCTCACGGAATGATATATAAATTTCACCGCGGAGACGCGGAGGTGCGGAGAAAGGCAAAGAAATTTGCCGCTGATTTACGCGGATTAATGCAGATAAGTAGGCAAGATTTAGTTTTGCAGAAGCGAAGTCCGCTTTTTGATCTGCATTCATCAGCGCAAATCTGCGGCTGTTTTGTTTTCTCCACGCCTCCGCGTCTCAGCGGTGAGCTATAGCCTTATGAGTCTTCCTGCATTCAAATTCTTGCGCCCGCGGTCACTGCGGCAGGCTGTCGATTATCTGGCGCGTCACGGCAATGATCTGGCGATCCTGGCCGGCGGCACGGACCTTTTGCCGTCGATGAAGCAGAAGCTGTTTACACCGGGGTACGTGATGGACATCCGCGGGATTGAAGAGATTCAGGGAATCCATGTGCGTCCGGGAGCGGGCGTGGAGATTGGCGCGCTCACGCCGCTTTCCGCGATTGAAGATTCCGAGTTCATAAGGCGAAGCTACCGCGTGTTGCATGAAGCGGCGATGACAGTGGCTTCGCCGATACTGCGCAACATGGGCACGCTGGGCGGCAATATCTGCCTGGACACGCGCTGCGTCTGGTACAACCAGTCATTGCAGTGGCGGCGGTCATGCGGGTTCTGCATCAAGAAAGATGGCGACCTGTGCCACGTGGCCCCGGGCGGTAAGTTCTGCTGGGCGGCGTTCTCCGGCGATACGCCTCCGGCGCTGTTGTGCCTGGGCGCGGAAGTGGAGATTGCAGGACCGTCCGGGCTGCGTCGCGTGGCGCTCAAGGACTTTTATACCAACGTGGGCGATGCGCGCATGAAGCTGGAGCGCAATGAAATGTTGACGCGCGTTTTTCTGCCACAGGATTCCGCGGGCTGGAAGGGAAGCTACTTGAAGCTGCGCATTCGCGGGTCGATTGACTATCCATTGGCTGGCGTTGCTGTGGCGTTAAAGAAAAATGGCGGTCCGGTGGAGAATGCACGCGTAGCGATTACGGCCGTAAATCCTGCGCCGCTGCTGGTGAAAGGCGCTGAGAACGCGCTGATAGGCAAGCAGATTGATGAGCACGTGGCAGCTGTAGTGGGAGAGCTGGCGGCAAAGACGGCCAAGCCGCTGACGACCTCGGGGCTTACGCCGGAGTATCGGCGCGAGATCGTGAAGGTATATGCGAAGCGGGCGGTGCTGGCGGCGGCTCAGTAATTAGTAT
>DASXIL010000428.1:0-4985 GCA_036497985.1 Candidatus Angelobacter sp.
CAACGGAACAGTAACGAGTGGAGCTTCATTCGCGCCTGGGCTGGTGGGGCAAGCTTTCCTCTTTGACGGCGTCAACGCTTTCGTCAATGTCCCCGATACAGCTGCACTGCATGCGGTCACGACGGCAGCAACCGTAGATGCCTGGATTAATCCGCAACCATCGCCAGCTTTCTTCGGCTGGATATTTGCCCGCCGAGATCCCTTCGTTAGCGAAGGGGTCGGGCTAGCGATAAACAACGACGGGTTTCTGTTTACAACATTGCAAACCAGCGCCTTCTCGTGTATCACATCGGCGGCTCCGGTTATCCAATTCAACGGTGAATGGCAACACGTTGCCCTTACCGTTGATACAACGAGCGGCCAGGTGATCCTGTATTTCAATGGTCAGCCCGTTCCACTATTCCCTTGCGACCGTTCCACGAGTGTTACGACAGCTAGTGGAGCATTTGCCAACGTCACCCACTTGTTCATTGGGCAGCGGCAGAGTGCCGACACTCCAGAGGGCGTATCCGGTGGTGGGCACTTTAAGGGCTTAGTCGATGAAGTCGAGTTCTACAACCGCGCTCTAGGTCCAACCGAGATACAGGCAATTTTCGCCGTTGGTCCAAGAGGAAAGTGCAAGGCAAAGGCGCGTTGAGAGCCAAGGTACGCTGGAACGAACAAGGACGGGCTCCAACGAGCCGTCTTAGAATTCATTGTTGGTGCACAAGGAGTTCGCCCACAAGTATCCCCATCCCTGTAGTGCGTGCTGGACTCCCATGCTGATCCTCGGGCTGGCTGATTGTGCCTGGTTCTTGATTCCGCCACCGCGAACTGATGTGGCGTGGGGTTCGTCTGCGCGCCGGACGAGGGGGCGATGTGTTTCCATCGAAGATGTGTCGTAAAACTTTGTAATGATAGGGACCTCTCGCTGCGCTCGAGGTTTTCAGAAAAAACTTAGCGATGGCTGGGCGAGGGGCGGGCGGGCTTCTTGGAGGCCGCGCCGGCGGCCCCCAGTTTTGTAAGACGGTCACGGGCCTGCAAGTCCTCTGGGCTTTTTGGATAGCGGCTGATCAAACTGCGCAACTCCTGCACTCCGGCATCGCGCTGGCCAAGTTCCAGCAGCGCATACGCTTTCTTTAACTGGGCGGCCGCGGTCTTGTTTCCTCCGGGATACTGGTCAAGCACTTTATTGTAAGACTGCACGGCACCGGCGAAGTTCCCCTGGCGATAAGCAATTTCTCCAAGGTAAAACTGCGCGTTGCCGGCGAGATCTGTATTGCCATAAACCTGCAGGTACTGCGCGAACTCCTGCGATGCCAGATCATTCTTGTTGGCGTTGTAATCACGCAGGCCGTCGTTATAAAGCTGGTCTGCGGGCGGAGCTTGCGGCATATTGCTGGCCGCGCCGCCAGGGCCGCCACCGGGCTGCCCTCCCGGAGGAGCGGTGATATTCTGCTGCGCCGTCTGCATGTCGTCGAGCTGCTTGCTTACTTTTGCCAGACGCGCTTTCAATTCGTCCACGGCATCATGCAGTGCCTGCACCTGTCCTGAAATCTGGTCGACCTTGCTGCCCGCGTCAGAGGTTTGCTGCCCCAACGTCTTTTGCAAATTCTGGACAGCGGACCCCATCTTGTTGACGTTATCGGTCTGCTGCGTGAGCAGGTCTTTCATCACGCCCATGCGCTCATCAAACGATTGCTGCATGCGAGACATGTTGTCTTGCATGAGCTGGAGCTGGGTCTGGATCTGGATGAGCTGTGATTTGGTGTCTGCGGCGGAAGCGGTGTGGCTGGCGCACAGCGCAAAAAACAGCACAGCCAGCATGACGGCGAAACTTTGTTTCTTCATAGGCATTTAACTCGTTAGATGCAGAATAGCTGTTTGATCCTGCAAGGATTTTTCTTTTATTTGACGAGGAGGCGCTCCCTTTAAAGTGTGCACCGGAAACAGGGCTTGCGGAACCCAAACCTTGGGAGCGAACCAAACTTGATAAGCCGGACTGGCACTGGCCCGCCCGGCCTTTTAGTTAGTGTAACAGCGTGAAGTGATCGCGGCGGTTTTTCTGCCAGCAATCTTCATTCTGTTCAGTACATTGCGGTTTTTCTTTGCCGTAGCTGATGGTTTTGATCGCGTCCGCGCCTACACCCGCTTGCTGGAGCGCCTGCTTGGCCGAGTCAGCGCGATGCTCACCCAACGACAGGTTATATTCGGTGGACCCACGGTCATCGCAATTGCCTTCAATCTGCACCTTCCAGCCTTTTTGCTTGATGACCTGTGCTGCCTGCGCCACTGCCTGTTGCGCATCCGGGCGCAGATCAGCCTTGTCATAGTCGAAGTAAATATCCTTCACCATCTGGGCAAAAAGCTGATCGTCGGTGACGGTCGGCGTGGGAGCCGGGGTTGGCGTGGGCGTCGCTTTCGGCGCTACTGAAACCTGCGCCGTGGCTTCCTGCGTTCCGGCCGCGCCCTTGGCGGTCAAATGATAAGTGGTGGTTTGCGTCGGCGAGACGGTTTGCGATCCGCTGGGATCAACCTTGTTGCCATCCAGGGCAACGTCAGTTGCGTTCTCGGTGCTCCAGGTCAATGTGGCCGACTGGCCAGCTTCAATGGAAGTCGGGTTGGCGGAAAGTGTGGCGCTTACTGCTTTAGGCGGCGGTGGCGGTGGTGGCGCAGTCTCTTTCTTTTTACATCCGCTTGCCACCATCAACAAAGCCAGCACCCCCAGGACGACGATCCGATTGCTCGTGCTCTTGTTCACCTCATGTCCTCCAAAAAATAATGCAATTTACTATAAGGCCTATTTAAAGCTCCAATTGGGCTGGCTATTGCGGCCCTGGCGCGTCAGCTGCTGCAAGTGCGTGCCGTCCGCCAGAACACTCCAGATCTGTTCATTGCCTGTGCGGTTGGACTGGAACACAATGTGCCGCCCATCCGGAGACCATGACGGGAAATCATTTCTCCCGCCATCGTGGGTCAATTGTATGATCTGTCGTGATGCGATATCCATAAGATAAATGTCCGAGCCGCCAAGTACCCCGGGGCCGTAATTGCGGACCCAGGCAAACGCCAGCAGCAATCCATTGGGTGACCACGCTGGAGAAACAGCATAGCCCTGGTCGGTCATCTTTTGCACGTTACTACCGTCCGCGTCCATTACGTAGATCTGCGGTAGTCCGGTGCGTCCGCTTACCCAGGCAATCTGGCCGTTGGTTTTAGGATTGAACACCGGCGACACGTCCCCCTTGCCGGTGCTCAGCCTGCGCGCGCCAGCGCCATTCGCGTCCGCGACAAATATCTCTGACAGCCCACTATGCATGGAGGATGCAAAAGCGATTTTAGTTCCATCTGAGGCCCATGCGGGAGAAAAATTGTCGCCTCCAGCCCGTGGGAACGCCACGGTGCGGCCCAGCTCCAGGGAATACATCATGATCTGCCAGGATTCGCCTGAACCGTGGGTCAGCCCGCTGTACGCCAGCCGCGTGCCATCCGGCGAAATCCTGGGCGACAGTGCTATCGACCCCAGTTTGGTGATCTGCTTCTGGTTTGCGCCGTCGTAGTCCATGGACCAGATTTCCTTGTTCCCGCTGCGGTTGCTCACAAAATAAATCTGGCTTTCTGCGATCCCGGCAATGCCGCTGCCCAGGCGCGCAATAATCTCATCGGCAAAACGGTGCGCGATCACCCGAGCCATATCCGGCGTGGCATCTTCTTTATATTGTTTGCCCAGGATTTGCGGCGCGCCGGGATTCTTCACGTCATACAGCCAGCCCTGGACATCCACTTTCCCGTTATTCACGCCCAGGTTGCCGAAGGTCAGCACTCCAGCGTTTGGCGGCGGATCTCCCCAGGCCTTCGCTTGCAACTCCGTTGGCTGTCCTGGTGTTTGCGACGGGTAAAAGCTCTTCGCTACCAGATCAAAAATGCCGGCATTATCCAGATCGTTCCACAGCGTCTGGTTAAAGACCGTATTCAGCGGGCCGGTTTGCGGATCGGCATTAGCGCCCTTGAAATCCGGCACTGCGATCCGTGGCCGTTCCTGGCCCATATTCAGTTCAATCTTGATGCGGTCCTGCGCGGCTGCGCTCAAAAAGCTGCCGAGCAACATGAAACCTAAAAGAAGTAAGCTCGATTTTCCCGTACCAATTCTTTTTTCTTTAACCATGAATTCGCCTATTTCGGAGGATAGTCAAACCAGAACTCTACAGTCACGCTGTTGCCTTCCGGCAATTTACCAAAACTATCAATGCGCTGAATCGCGCGCATGGCCGATTGATCCAGTGCCGGCACGCCGCTCTGCTGCGCCACATGCACGTTCGTGGGGCTCCCATCCCGCTGGATCTCAAACTCGATAAACGCGCGATGCGGCGCTTTGATGCGCGGATCAATCTCATACGTCAGCCAATTCTGTTGCACCTTGCGCTTCACTCCATCCACATACCAGCCGTACTTGCCGCCAAAGTCGGCGTTCTGGAAGCTGAATCCGCCTTTGTAGCTCGCGGTCGTTACCGATCCATACGGCCCACTCACCGGGCCGCCTTCACCATAAGGCACTGCGGTTTCCGGCGTCGGCACAGGCCGCGGAGGCTGCGTCACATGCGCCTGCTGTACCGGTTTTTCAACCTGCTTCGGCGGTTTAACCTTTCCCTGGATCGGTACTGCGTCTTCCGGAGGCTTTTCCACCGGCTTAACTTCCGGCTGCGTCTGCGTTACGCCCTTGTTTTCATTGGCGACAATATTGTCGGACTGTTCAGGCTTCGGAATCGGAATTGACGCGCTCACCAGCTGCGCCGTCACCGCGTCGCCCTGCTTAATGCCCCAGTCATTGGCCGTGCTGTGCGACTGCGCGACATAGCCCCACACAGCAATGGACAACACCAGCAGCCCGTGGAATCCCACGGAAAGAAGCACTGGCCCCTTCCATTGCTCGCGTTCATAAAACAGGTTGGCCCTGACGTATGCCATGTTTAGCGATTAGTAATCAGCATTTAGCACTCAGCACTCAG
>DASXIL010000429.1:0-3747 GCA_036497985.1 Candidatus Angelobacter sp.
CCGGCGGCGTTCCCAACCCGAACTTCCCGCAGGAAGCAACTTCCAAAGTAAGGGTGGAAGGTTTCATGACAGACCCCTCTCGCCCTCTGGACATAGTGGCTCTGGACCAGGACTGCAACGGCACGTTGACAGACCGGCTCTCCGCGCCGTGGTCTTTGTCATTCTTCGTAGATCAAGGCCCTCCGATCGGCGCCAAGAAAGGGCGATATAAATTCTTTCCCGCGGGAGGGGCCTTCCTGCCTCCGGTGAGCCTGGTGCGCGTCCGGCTGTCCGGTTATGCGGGTTATCTCAGCGCCAGTACCACTGATCCGAACGGCGTGCCGCTGGCGATTCCCACTATTTCCGCCAACGGCATTGCTTACGGCCAATACAACGCGCCTGATTTCACGTTTATTTTCCCTGAAACGTTGATCGTTGGCGGTCCTATTGTGACCTTCAACTTCGTGGACTTCCCGTGGCTGGTAAATGGCTCCGGTCCGTTGAGCGGCAATCCGACTTACATGACTGGCCAGCTTTCTCCGTGGCCTGATCTCGTAGCCCCGGCGGCCAATTGTACGCCCGGCACAGCACCCACTCTGAACGCCAATTTCACGGTTACGCCGGACGGCATTTCGTCTCCTGCCACCGTGGGCAATCCCGTAACTTTAGACGCTGGAGCTTCCGTTGAATCCGGCGCCACAAACTTTGTCTGGACTCTGAAGCCGCAAGCGACTTTGCAATGCGTCAAGTTCGATTGCTCGGTAGCGACATTTACACCCTTCAGTGCGGGCAACATGAACATCACTCTGGTGGCGACCCAGGTGCTGAACGGAGCCGTCATTGGCACGGCGACTTCTACTTTCACCTTGAAAGTCACCAACGTCAAACAATCGGATGTTGTCGCCATCACCAGCGCCATTTATCGAACCAGCAAAGCGCGGCTCGATGTAAATGCAACCACCAACGTCGTACTGGCTAGCCCAACCGGTTGCACTGTAACCAACGTGCTGCCCGGCTGCATGCTGGCCACGCTCGACATTATTAATACGTCCACGGGCCAGCCCTACGCTGCGTTAATGACGAATGCGGGCGCAGGCAATTACACCGTTTCTTTCGTTGGTATCGCGCCGCCAAATCTTGTCACGGTTACGTCTGGTAACGGCGGCTCGGCAACTAGCACCATAACGAGCGTGAGGTAAGAAAAACGGCTGGCAGCCTTGGATCAACACGCGCGAGCGTAACCAGGCTGCCAGCCCTGAACTTATTTTTTACAGGTCTCCGTACTTGGCGTGGATATGAGACTGGGATGTCCCCTTGGGAGAAGGTTATGAATAAAGCTATGAAACGCACTTATACAATCTGTTTGCTCGCACTAATGTCGGTCTGCACCGTGCTCTTTTCATTCACAATTGTGCGGGCGCAAATGGCCCCCTCTTCCCCCAAGAAAACGCTTCCGGAACTTCCAATCAAGCCGCTCTCTGCCGTGCCCAATCCTACCGTGAACGGCTTGAGTACCTATGTGGCCAACCAGGGCTCCACTATCGCTCTGGGCAAAGCTCTCTTCTGGGAACAGCAAGTGGGCAGCGATGGCGTGCAGGCGTGTGCCTCCTGCCACTTCAATGCGGGCGCTGACAGCCGCACCTTCAACCAGATCGATCCCGGCTTGAGAGACAAAGATCCGTCCTCACCCGATTTCAATATGTTCACGCTGGGCGTATTGATGGGAAGCACATATTATCCAAATTACCAAATGCACGCCGGAACTCCGGGCGCAGGCTTTGGCGGCTACCATGATGCCGATTTCCCGCTGCATAAGCCGGTTAGTGATCCAGAAACCGTTCCTTACAATACGGGCGTCAACCATCATGACGTTGTCTCGTCGCAGGGCGTGTTTGCCCGGACGTTCAACTCCGTAACTTTGGGCAACAGCGTTGATAACAGCACTTCCACGCCTGACCCTAATTTTTCCTATCCCGACCCCGGCAATCCCGGGCAACTCATCAACACCAGAAAAGTTGAGCCACGTAATACTCCGAGCGTAGTCAACGCCGTATTCAATTACCGCAACTTCTGGGATGGACGCGCGCGCAACACGTGCAATGGCGCAAATCCATTTGGCGAGCGCGACGCCTCTTCGCACTTCTTCTCCGCCGCCACCACTACCTCCGTGCCCACTGCGGGGCTCGTTCGCTTGAATAATTCCGCGCTGTGTTCCCAGGCTCTGGGACCTGCGCTCAGCGGTTTTGAAATGTCCGCTGCTGGCCGCAATTTCCCGCTACTCGGGCGAAAGCTGATGTCTCTGAATCCCTTGTCTGCCACCGGCGGTCCTCTGTCGGGGCAGCTTGTGGACTCTAATGACAGCGTTCTGGGAAAGAACAGTAAATCACCCAAGCGCGGTATCAATATCAGCTATCCTGCGCTGATCAAGAGCGCATTCCAACCGCAGTGGTGGCAATCTGTCTGGCACATCTGCGTGGCCGCGGACGGCTCAGAAACCCTGGTCAACCCGACGGCGCAGCCGGCCCAGACATGTCCGGCAGGAACCTCGGATTATTCGCAGATGGAATATAACTTCTCTTTGTTCTGGGGCATCGCTGTACAGGCGTATGAAAGCACGTTGCGTGCTGACCAGACGCCGTTAGACCAGTATCTGGCCCAGCAAAGCGTGTTCAACATTCCGGCAGACAACGTTAGTAACTCATTCAGCTTCACGCTGACCAAGAATGTGGTTCCATACAGCGTGTCAGTCCAGGCCTTTAATCCTGCTCTGGATAAAAGCGACCAGAATGTTTTCGCTTTTGACAATGGAAGCGGCGGCATCACGGGCGTTGGCATCGTATCGGGAACAATCAACTACGCAACGGGGCAGGGGCAAATATTTTTTGAGTTGCCGCCACCTACCGGCTTCCCGACCAAAGTTGCTTACAGCGTGGGAACCACGCCCATGACCATACCGCAGCTTCGTGGCTTGCTGGTCTTTGAAACCAAAGGGCGCTGCATCCTGTGCCATGGCGGATCTGAACTGACGAATGCTTCCGTCGCCCACGTCAGCCAGTCTCCAATGGAGCGCATGATCATGGGCGATCTTACAATCCGAGTTTACGATTCGGGGTTCTACCACATTGGCGCGCGGAAAGGCCACGAAGATATTGGCTTGGCCGACGTTGACGGCATTCCCAGCTCCGGTCTGCCTCTATCTGACGCGGCGACCGCGCAAATCAGTGTCTGTGCCGGCGGAACCCCGCCGATCATCCCGGGGCGTCCCGGCGATGGAATTCCGCCTTCACCGTTGGGTTGTTCCGATCCCATCTCGTCCTACGGCACGGAGAAGACTCCGGGACTGCGCAACGTCGCTCTGACGGCCCCTTATTTCCACAATGGCGGACAGTTGACGCTGGAACAGGTGGTTGAGTTTTACGATCGAGGCGGAGATTTTCCTCTGGCGTCCGACGAGCCAACCTGTCCCGCGACAATCAGCCTGATCAATTGCTTGATGGACCCCAATGTTCAACCGCTGGGCCTGACGCCCCAGGAGAAAACCGATCTGGTTGACTTTCTCCGCAACGGATTGCTGGATGCGCGTACCTTGAACCAGATGGCGCCTTTTGATCATCCGTCGCTGATGGTACCGAATGGTCACCCGGTGGATAGCAATGGATATCCGTTACCAGACTCCAGCAATCCCGGGCAAGCCCAGGATCTATACATGACCATTCCCTCGAACGGCAAAAATGGAGCTATGCCGCTACCGACATTTTTGCAGAACCT
>DASXIL010000430.1:0-5891 GCA_036497985.1 Candidatus Angelobacter sp.
ATTGAGACCGCCCAGGGTCTGGTTGAAATGAGATCCGTTGCCGGCGATTGACGTGGTGCCAAAGCGGAAGTTGCATTTATCGGCGTTTTCCTGTCCGCTCGAATCGAACCAGGCATTCAGGTCAGGATCAGAAATGGCTTCTTCCGTCTCATGCGCAATCACGTTGGCCATTCCGTCGGCGCCGCCAATACCAGCCGCCGGGCTGTTGGGGCCGGTGGTCTGGGCTTCGCAGCCGGAGGGGCACTGGTCAACGTTGCCGATAAAAGCCCACTTAATGTCGGCGCCGTTGATCGTCTGGCGCGTGTGGAAGCCGCAGAACTGGGTGCAGAATCCACTCTCTTTTACATTCGAGGAGGTCAAGAACAGATACACGCCGTTCGGATCGGTCGGCAGAGCGCCGCTCGTAAGCTGGGCCGTAATGGCCTTGGTGATATTGGCATTCTTGAGCCTTGTGCCTTGGGAGCCCGCATCAGAAACGGCCTTGACCAGGGTCATAGCGCCGCTGACGTTTGCGCTGGCGTCGCCATACGTGGAATTGATCTTCTCGTAGCCGCTGTTGCTGAGGCCTCCGATGAGATTTTGAATGAGGGTCTGCGTGACGGCAGTATTTGAACCAGTGCCGTTCCAGGTTCCGTACCAGATGATGTAAATGGGAACGGTGTTGTGGAGGACCGGGCCGCCGTTGTAGTTAATGCCGTTGCCTGTGACAACAGCCTGGCCATTCGGGCCAGCCACCACAGCGGAGGCGCTGCCGTCACCGTTGGGCACGTTCTTCATTCCATCTGGAGCACTTCCTTCGCGCACCTTCTGCGCCATCAGGAAGTTCGCGGCCAACAGGATGAAGAGGAGAGCTAACGCGTATTTAAACTTTCCAAGAGGAGCTTTCATTTGCGAATGACCTCACGAGGTTAAGTGTTGCTGCGTCTGTCGAATGAAATGACCAGAAGAAGCCCAAGAACATTTATATGGAATCGACATTTATGAATGAATTGGTTGATTCTGATTCGCGGCCCCCCGGAATCGAGCAGGACAGAATGTGAAAGAGAGTAGCACGAGAATCAGCTGAGCACAATAACAGAATCGCCTGATATTTCGCGGCGACAAGTGATTTTCCAAAGCATCTGCGAGCTGGCAATCCAGCTATATTTTGTTTTCCCATTGCAAGCAACTTGCCGCCTAATTCGCCAGCCATTGGCGCTTTTCGAAAAGGAAACAAGGGCCGCCAGGAGCGGGCGGCCCAAGAATAAAGCCTGTTTACAGATGCTGCGCGCAGGTGCCGCTGCCGTTGTTGCGCCAGTTCTGCTGGAGCATATAGTTGTTGCTGCCAAACGTCTGGTTGTACCGTGCATGCGCCGTCGTACCAGCAGCCGAGCACAGCCCGTTGGCGTTGCAGGTGGAGGTTGTGCCGAAGTTGAAGTTGCACTTATCGGCGTTTTCCTGGCCGCTGGCGTCGAACCAGGCGTTGAGATCGGGATCGGAGATGGCTTCTTCAAGCTCGTGAGAGATCACGTTGGCCATGCCGTCAATTCCGCCTTGGCCGGAGACTGGGCTGTTGGGACCGGTGCTCTGGATTTCGCAACCGCTGGGGCAGCGGTCCACGTTGCCGACGAATGAATACTTAATGTCCACGCCGCCCAGGGTGGCGCGGGTATGAAAACCGCAGTATTGCGTGCAGAAGCCTGAGGTCTCATTGATGTTCGAGGAGGTCAAGACAAAATAAACCCCGTTGGAATCGCGCGGCAGCGAGCCATTATTGAGCGCATTGGAAACTGTGGTTTGCAGGCTGGAATCAGAAAGATTGGTTGAGCTGCTCACGATTGTGCTGCCGCCAAACCTGACCGCGCCAGTCACATTACCTGTAGTATCGCCGTAGGTGCTGTTCACCAGTTCAAGAGCCGAGCCGCCGATCGTGCTGAGGAAATGCTCGATGGCCGTGCGCGTGGCCGTCGTGTTGGAGCCAGTGCCGTTCCAGTTTCCGTACCAGATCACGTAAACGTTGGGTGTGCCTTTCATGACCGGGCCGTTGTGGTAGTTGATTCCGTGGCCGGTACTCACAGCCTCGCCGATGGGACCGGGGACGACAGCCTTGGTTTGTCCAGAATTTCCGTGCTTGCCGTTCGGGACCAGATCGCCGTCAGGGTTCGTAAGGGGCTTTTGCGCGGCCATAAAGTTCACAGCCAAGATCAGAAAGAGAAAAAGGGATGCGACTTTGATTTTTCCCTGGGGAAGTTTCATTTTCTGTGACCTCATTTTTTGTTTGGGTTATGCTGCGTCTGTCGGATCGAGATGAACAGAGGAAGCCGGGATAAATGGAAACTGTTTTTCTCCACTGAAAATCCAGCGTTTATGAAACTGGTCGTTCGTCATTTCTGGCGCAGCACGAAGACCCGGAAGTCGGCTCAGTTGTGCTGCAGCTTACCATCCGCAAAATTGGCTTCGAAAAAGATTTCGAAAAAATCCGGAATGCGGAAACGGGAAATTCGCTGTGAAGAAAAATGTGGTCAGTGCAACTTGATGGGAGAATTTAAGCGGACTCTAATATGGTGGTGCATGAAGCATTGAAGCTGAATGCTATCTTCTTTCATGGCTGAGAGCCAAGAGAGGAAAATATTCTTCAGGAAAATCCTTCTGCTTGATTTACGAAATCACAATCTTCTTTTCCCAGGGATCTTCACTTTGCGGAACGGCGGAAGCCGTATCAGGCAGGGGCTGTGGAATGGGAGCGGCAACGGACTGAGGCGCAGAAGGTGTTGACAAACTTGGTTCCTCCGCCGGTTGATCGAGCGGCGGAGCAATGGGGCGAGGATCGACCGGCAGCAGGCTGGGGTTTTGCGCTGCCCATTTTGCCGCCAACCCGTTCAGCGGGCTCTTGGTGTTGTACTCCTGATAAGAGATCATGCGGCCAATGCGAATTATCAGATCGTCCAGAGACTCTGAGGCGGCCCAGAAATCCCCAATGCATACTGAACTGTCGTCGAAGTTCGGATGAAAAACCGGCGTGAGCATGCGGCACTGCGGCGCACGGCGCGGGTATCCCAGAGAAAGATTCACTTCCAGCAAATGATCGTTGCGTTCCAAAATGGCTCCATCCGGCGCAACATACAGCCCGCGCACCAGGTATTGGAACCGATACAGCTCCGGCGGCATCCCGGCGGTGCCCACAATGCGGATCAAGGGCCATCCGGAAAAGCGCTTAAAGAGCGAATCGTGATCGAGTTTTAGCCGGCGAATTCTGGGTGACAACATAAGCAACTCAAAAAACGAAAATGGTATTTCTGGCGACCGTGAACAACACAACCGTGACTGTCAGGCAAACCGCCAAGCTGCGCGGAAATACCAGATTGGGAAATTGATCATAACGCATGGTTCGATAACAAATGAAGCCAAACCACAGGCATGCCACGGGAAACAGCAACGTGAATAAAGCGTTGTAATGGAGCGCGGTCTGAACGTCAAAATGCAGGAGAGCATGCAATGCGCGTGTGCTGCCGCAACCCGGACAAAGCCAGTGCGTAGTGAGATAGATTGGGCAGCGCGGATAGAAGGAATATTCGCTTGGTGGAAACCGGTACACAATTGCCAAGCCGCCAAGGAGCGCCGTGAGCGAAATCCCGATAAAAGTGCGTGGTTTCATGAGCCCTGTGGCGCCAGCATCCCGGTTTTTTTCCACTGAGAAATCCGGGAAAAGTGATGCTGAAAATAAAGCGTGCCGAAAAAGAAAGTCATCACGCCATTTAGTTGGAGATGAATAGGCTCCTCTGTGTTGTAGTAATCCTCCAGATCGGATTTCATCTGGAACAAAGCGACAATGACCAGAGAGAACGCGATGATTGAGATCAACCAGTTGGGGGAGGGCGTTCGATCGGTCGCCCTGTTATATACATTAAAGCAGGCCCCAATAAACCAAATGCTAAAGCCGAGAATGGAGAACAAAAGGCCATGGCTGCTCGACCTGATTTTTCTCACATAGGCAGCTTCAACAAAAAGCCAGGCCCACCCAAATAATCCACAAGAAAACACAGTAATCAAGAGTACTAATGCCCAATGAAAATCAATTGGCACAGGAGTATTCCCAAAGGAGGATGTTGCCTGCGCTCCATAAACGGGACTTGATCCTGCATATACGTTTTCTCCTCCGCCGTAAACAGCAGTGAGAACCTGTCCTGCCTGCGAGGGAACAGGAATTGGAATATTCCCGATGACCTGCGAGACCGGCGTCCACTCTGTCATGCCTTCACTGCGTGTGAGGTCGGTGAGTGAGATGCTTCCCTGCGCGACATAACGCTGCAAGTCGGCCAGAGTATAAGGGCCATACTCATTGAGTTGGCGCTGAATGTAATATTTCATCCTTCCCTCACGCACTCAGCTGAAACGCAGGCCGGTGCTGTCCTTTTCCACGGTACAGATTTCAATGATGGCCCAGATCCACGACACAATGCCGAGATAGCCCAGCGTTAAGACAGTAAGACACAGTTGACCTACAGCGCGTCCGGTATATCCGGCATAAAAATTGTGTATTCCAAGCGCGCCAAGAAAAATGCCAAGGACAATGTAGCTTGTCCGGCTCTTGTGGGCGGATGCGTAGACCGGCGCGCCATAAGCGTAAGCCGCCGGGGCGGGCGGCAACGGGTTCGGCACAGCGCTTGGAACTTGCGCGGGCGCCGTAGCGGCCGCTTGGGACAATCCCAGCGGCCCACTGTAGCGCGACGGTTGATACCCTTGAACAGGAGCTGCCTGCTGCACCACAGGAGCGTATTGCTGCGCAACAGGAGCATACTGCTGGACCGGCATGGATACCGCACTTAAGTCGCTTTGCAAAACCTGCAGCTTGGGATCGTCGGCAGGCGCGCGCTTGCAGCCGAAGACGGTGCAGCCCCCATTTTCCAGATAGCAATCTTCATGATGCGGCATGCCGCAGGCGGTGCAGAAAATCCGCGGCGGAGAAGCCTCGTCAAAAGGCATGCGGCAATAAGGGCAGACCGGCTCGGCCATTATTTCCTCTGCCTTTCGCGGAAGTGAAACGCATACCGCCCAATCTGTATGAGATCGCCGCTCTGCAATGCACGATAGCGCGCGGGCGCCCCGGAAACAAATATCGGCGCATCGGAGCGGATGAACGTCTGCGCGCCACGCATTTCGATGACTCCGTGCTGCGGCAGAATACTGGTGTCTTTGAAGAGATAGATGTCGGATGACTGGCTGCTGCCGATGGTGGTTATGGGCTTGTAAAGGATAAATTGCTTCCCGGCCAGCGGCCCGGATGCCACATAAAGCCAGCGATCTTTGAGAGCGCTTTCAACAATACCGATGGCAACGCCAGTAGCCAGCCCGAGCAGCCCAAAACCAACAGCGCGGCTGACTCCGCCGGTTTTGGTGGCAAAGCTGATGGGATCGAAGACCATGCCGCCCAGCGCAGCGCCAATCAGTCCCCCGAAAATTCCATACTTCGTCTTGGTCCCGGAACGGTCCACCAAGCCATAGACAATTCCTCCAGCCACTCCAAACGCGGCCCAGGCCAGTCCGCGGACGATCCAGAAAGCGGGATTCTTTGCTGTCTGGACGCCGAGAGAAAAGATGATCGCCGTGCCGATGGCAAAAAATACGTTTGCGATCCAGTCAAAGATGAAACCGAACACCAGTCCAAGCGCCAGACCAAGCAAACCGCGGACTATGGCTTTTTTCGCAGAGCGCTCGACGATGCTTTCCGCCACTCCAAGGCCCAGACAGGTAAACATGATGACAAAAGGAAGAATGACGATGTTTCCCCAGCGGGCCCCCGTATGTGAGTCAATGAAAAAAGGCTCACAGATGCCCCATCCGGCAAGCGCGCCAAGCATCCCAGCGATGCCAAGGTAGAACCATCCATGTAAAAAGATGCTGCCTTTCTCTTC
>DASXIL010000431.1:0-3527 GCA_036497985.1 Candidatus Angelobacter sp.
CGATACTTATGCCAATTCCATTCAGATCCGAGTGAGCGTGTGGGACTTTTTGCTGGTTTTTGGCCGCTTGCAACCTGTGACCGCGCAGGAAGTTGAGGTGCAGAACTTTCAGGGCATATACCTGAGCCCGCAACAAGCCAAGGCGCTGCTGACGATCCTGGAGCAGAACGTCCGCCAATATGAAGGCACGTTTGGCGAGATTAAGCTCGATCCCAATATCGCGGCGCAGCAGGGCCAAATCAACTAGCGTACTTCCTGCGAGAAAATTAGCCATTGGCCACGTCACAAACTAATGAACTGCCGGAATTCTCCTTCAGGCGACTTTATCCGCTTATCTTTGTTGTTATCTTTTTGCTTCACGCGCCGCTGCTGCGCCTTCCCTTTTTCTGGGATGAAGCCGGCTTTTATGTTCCTGCCGCATACGATCTCGCGCACTCTCACACGCTGATCGCCAGGACCACGCTCGATACAGGGCATCCGCCACTTTCCGCTGCTTACCTTGCGCTGTGGTTCACCCTCAGCGGATGGAAGCCCGCTGTGGCGCGCGTGGCCATGTTGCTTCTAGCGGCCTTTGCCCTGACGAATGTTTTTCTGCTCGCTCGAAGACTTGTAGGTACCAGTGTTGCAGTTGCCACAACGATTGCCACGAGCGTGTATCCGATATTTTTTGTGCAAAGCTCTTTGACTCATGCCGATCTCATGGCAGCTGCGTTCACGCTTTGGGGAATCCGGCTTTATATCGAAGGCCGAGTGTGGCCCAGCCAGCTTGCCTTTTGCCTGGCTGTCCTGAGCAAAGAGACTGCAGTGATCACGCCGCTGGCATTTGCTCTTTGGGAACTTGTCCAGCGTTACGATGATGCTGGTCAAAATCGCTTCCAGCGCGCTGCGATTGCGTTCGTTCCAGTCCTTCCCCTGCTGGGTTGGCTGCTCTACCACCACCACGCCACAGGAAGGTTTTTTGGTAATGCCGATTTCTACCAGTACAACGTGACCCAGGCGCTTAGCCCGCTGCGATTCCTTCTTGCGCTGGTGCAACGAGTCTGGCATCTCTTTGGAACCATGAACATGCTGGCGCTCACAGCGGCTACGCTCGTCGCAATGTTCTTTCCGCCAGTTACCGATTCCACCGGCGAACGGCCGCGCATTGCCATTCCGGTGCAATTCCAGTTCGGGCTGATCATGCTGGCGCATTTGCTTGCGTTTTCCTTACTCGGAGGTGCGCTGCTCACTCGCTATTTGTTGCCTGTGTATCCGCTGGTAATCATGATCGGCATGTCAACATTGCACCGGCGCATTGGTCGATGGGAATGGCCCGCAGCCTTGATGGTGATCGTTTTCGTGCTGGGACTCTTCTTTGATCCGCCTTACCGCTTCGCCCCTGAAGACAATCTCACTTATAAGGACTTCGTAGATCTGCACTTTAAAGCCGCAAAGTTTCTGGAAGAACACGAACAGAATTCCACAATTCTTACCGCGTGGCCTGCGACAGATGAGCTCACTCGTCCGTATCTGGGCTACGTGAAGCAATCATTTCCATTTGTTCAAGTGCAGGATTTCACGGTTGAAGAAATGATCAAAGCGCGGCAGATGCGTTCAAAATATCAGGTGGCTTATTTATTTTCGACCAAGGTAGACGTGCCGCCATGGATCCATTCTGAGCGCTGGGAGAAACTCAACCGGCGTTTCTTCGGTTCCCATGTCGACGTCTCGCCAGAACTGGCCGCGGAATTCCTTCACGGAAAAATTGTCTATCTTGCCAGAAGCAAAGCCGAGTGGGTTGCGATTCTGGAAATGGACCAGCCGTCTTCAGTGGCATCCGCCGTCGGGCAAAATCCTTTATCACTAAAAACAGATATTCGCTAATACTCATGGTCTGAACATTGCAGCAAAATTAGAAGCACAGCCGCGAGGACTAGCAGCCTCCCGGAAGAAAAGCTGCGCGCAATCGCTACGAAAGTATTTTCGCCAAGACTGCGGGGACATTTGCGTTATACCAGAGATAAGCAAACACTAGGCCTGCCGATTCAACCACCCGAAACCGCCACTGCTTTTTCATGGCCCTTTTACTCTCCCTGATTTCCTAGCCTCTTGCCTCAACTTCTACACGTGCACGGGCAAAAGACTGTTTCTCATTGGGGGAGAGAACACGCATGTTTTTCCAGTCGTAAGGAAACTCGGTACCACAGTCGAGACAAACCACGTACGTTCCCGTTTGCGTGGCGGCCTCGCAGCGGCGCTGTCCTGGCTTGCTGGTCTGGGGAAAGCTGATTCGTTTGTGCCAGCATCCGAACAAAGCGTCAAAGATCTTCACAAGCTCCTCCTGGCTGTCGCATCAAGCACTTAGTTTTAACAGCCTCACACTTCAGAACTACCTGGGTCTTCTAAGGATGATCAGGCCATCGGCCCGATACCTTCGTTACTGTAAGTAGTGGTTTCAGCCCTGATTTCGTTTCACTTGATTTCCACATCCCCGATGACACAAATTGTCACTGTTTTGTGTTGCGAACATCGCTTTCAATATGTTGAACGCAGGTATTCTGGATTTGTTGCATTAAGTTTCGTTGTCGCCACGGACACTGGTCTTGATGCTATTGAGAACCAAAGGGTTAAAACTGCTTCAAGAAATATTGATGGGCGGGTTTCCGTAGCGCAACCCCGGGCGTCCAAGCCGCTAAATCCGGCTAATTGATAAAATTAGCTTGCCCCATGGAAACCATCGATCCCAATGCTGTAGGACGACGATCCAAAGACGCCAGCCGGCCCTGGACATGGTCCATCGCCATGTATTCCGGCCAGTCGCCATTGCGCATGGCCGCCGCTTCCGGCGCTTCCAACCCTGTAATTTCCGCCGCCGACGTAACCGATGTTCCCGCGCGCTTTGTCGCTGATCCGTTCATGGTCAATGTCGATGGGATTTGGCACATGTTTTTTGAGGTCTTAAATAACCAGACCAACAAAGGCGACATTGGCCGTGCTACCAGCCACGACGGTCTTACCTGGCGTTACGAACGAATAGTCCTGCAGGAGCCGTTTCACCTTTCCTATCCATACGTGTTCCGCTGGAGCGACGACTTTTATATGACTCCGGAAACTCTCGGGGCCAACGCCGTGCGTCTTTACCGCGCTACTTTGTTCCCAGACAAATGGACTCTCGTCAAAGACATGATTCCCGGCCCGCATGCTGATCCTTCAATCTTTCAGCACAACGGGACATGGTGGCTCTTTACCTGCCCGACGCCTCACAAGCATGACACGCTGGCTCTTTATTCAGCCGACGATCCAGCTTCCACTTGGACTGAACATCCTTCCAGCCCAATCATCGCCGGCAATAAAAGCGTTGCCCGGCCCGGCGGTCGCGTGCTCGACTATGATGGTCGTTTTCTTCGCTTCACTCAGGATTGCTATCCCACTTACGGCAAACAGGTCAGAGCTTTTGAAATCACCGACCTCACTGCCACAACTTACAAAGAGCATGAGGTAAAAGAGTCGCCCATTCTGGTACCCGACGGTAGTTCATGGAACGCTTC
>DASXIL010000432.1:0-3405 GCA_036497985.1 Candidatus Angelobacter sp.
CCACCGGAGGCAATTCTGACGATGGCAACAGCCCCTTTAGCTGCGCTGATCAAGGCGGCGCTTTTGCCACTCCCCCCTGCGCTGGGCAGCCCAGCATACCGGAGACCGTTGAGTTCATCTCCATCCTCGCGTTTATACACAACCAGAACGCCTTTACTGGAGCACCGGGCGCTGTCCAACAGAACTACTCACGCACCGTGGGCTTCATCAACGGCGGTCTTGACGGGGTTCAGCAGAATCCTGGCGAAACTATCTCCCTCACTCCGGGTACGGACGCGAATGGGAACACCACAGGTCTCAATCCCCGCGGGATCAGCATGAATTTCATCGTGGGCAACTTTGAGGCTTATGCATCGATCAACCAGAAACTCCCGAATGGCACTTTTGCCTTAAACCCCTGCGCGGCAGATATGCAGAGCCCGCTGGCGCCCGCCACTCCCTGCTTCAGCGTGGCCGATACCAAAGACTCAAGTGGCCATACGATTTCCGATGTTGCCACTCCGAATCTCCGCCAGGATTGGAGATTTGCCACCAACCGCAATGCCATGGACGGCAGCGATGGCAACTGCATCAGTACCGATCCCAACGTGTGCCCGAACGGTGTCCACGATAGCCCGTTCGGCTATTTCTGCGACGATCTGCTGGGTATGTGGATCATCACTTACTTCTGGTTCACGCAACCTCCCAATACCACCAACGCGACGTGTAAAACAGTGTTCCAGAACATTGGCAACGCAAATGGCTTCACGCCAGATGGCTATCCCATTATCTTGACCGCACACGAACTAAATGACGAGCTTGAGGCCAATGGCTGCGGAGCTGAAGGCCAGGAAGCCACAGACGGTACTGATGGAGGTGCGGCATGGCTTGTCTGTCCGGCGCTTCCCGATCCGCGCAACGGCGCCATAACAAGCGATGCGTTCCTGGACGTAGTTCGCAACAAGAGCGGCAATGCGATCGATACGTTCCTGCTGAATCAGTTCAGCTGCCTGCAGAAGGGCGGCAAGTTCTGCTTCGAGTCAGCTCCGGGACAATAAAAACAGGAGATTTAGTATGGTGATCCTTTGCCCCCTGGCTGTTGAGTCCAGCCAGGGGTGATTTTCTAAAGTCGTGGATCGCAATGACGTGTTTTGACCAGGGTACTTAGGATGAGCAGGATTGCAGCGAGCAGGACCTCCCGACGTAATTTCCTCAAATTAGCGGCCGGCGCAGCTGCGTTCGGCCCGTTTTTTCTTTTTCCCTACCGCGCCCGGGCCAGCCAGCAAACGCTCAAGATCGCCAAATGGGCCCACTTCCTGCCGGAGTACGACCAGTGGTTTGTGAACGTACTGGCCAAAGACTGGGGCCAGAAGAACGACACCAACGTCACGGTCGACATTATTCCCGTGGAACAGATTCGTGACCGCGCATTCGCAGAGGTCAAGGCTGGCACCGGACACGACCTGTTCATCTTTCCCTGTCCGCCGGCGGAATTTTGCCAGCACGTGATCGATCACGGCGAAATCTACCAGGCAGTGGCGTCGCGGGTCGGCGCCATCCAGCAGCTTGCGCACCGCTCCACGTTCAATTTCCAGACCAAAAAATATTTCGGCTTCGCCGATTTCTGGGTCCCTTCTCCGGTGCACTTCTTTGAGGACTACTTGGGGCCGATTGGCATGCCCATGGGGCCGGTACACTACGGCGGCCTGCTGGGAGGCGCAAAAAAAATACGCGAGCAGTTTGGCGTGCCCTGCGGGCTGGCGTTCTCGCCGACGCTGGAAGGCAACGTTACGCTGCATACCATTCTGTATGCCTCCCGCGCATGGATCTTTGACGGGCGCGGCAGCGTGGTTTTTAACAAGAACGTGTATGCCACAGTCGCGCTCAAATACATTCAGTCTTTGTATCAGCAGGCAGGAACTCCTGAGCAGCTCACCTGGAGTTCCGCCGGTAATGTGCGCGCCATGCTGGCCCACAAGACTTCATGCAGCATCAATGGCATAAGCCTGCTGCGCACGGCGGAGAAGGAAAGCACGGACACGGCGAAAAAACTGAGGCTGCAACCTCCGCTGATCGGCAAGAACGGGATGGGAATTACCGCGATGCCGCATGCAACCAACTGTTCGGCGGTCTGGAATTTTGCCCAGAACCAGGCAGGGGCCAAAAAGTTCGTGGGCGACCTGGTTGATAGTTCGCGGACCGGTTATGAGCAATCCAAGGGCTGTAATTTTCCCATCTATCCAAAAACGGTCCCTGACATTGTGGTGCGGCTGCAAAAGGATCCTGTCGGCGATCCTCCATACAAATATGCGGAGCTGCAGGATGCGCTGCATTGGACCCCGAATCTGGGCGTTCCCGGATTTGCGACGCCAGCCTACATGGAGATTTTTAACAGCTCGCTTGTTCCCAGGATGGTGGCGAAGGTCCTGAAAGGCGAGCAGAGCGCGGAAGATGCCGCTGGCGCCGGCGCGGCAGAAATGCAGCGCATCGCCGACAAGTGGAAACAGATAGGCGGATGACAATGAAAGCGAAAGGAATCAGCTCGCGAAAGAATTAAGAGCATTGGGAGGCACATCTATGAGCAGGCAGAAGATCACGTCCATATTTCTGGTAATGGCCCTTGTAACATCCGCATTTGCGCTGCCCACAGTTACCGTACTTCGCAAGTCGCCCGAGTTCGCCATTGCTGACTCCTCAGGCAAGACCACGCAGCTTTCCAGTTTCAAAGGCAAAGTGGTGGTCATGGAATTTCTCTTCGTCAAATCGCAGCATTGCATGCGCGTGGCCGCAACATTGAACAAGCTCAACAATGAACTGGGCCCGAGTGGCTTTCAGGCGGTCGGCATCGTCTTTGATCCGCCCAACACTGCGCAGACCGGCGAGCAGCTTTTGCCTGTGGTGGTGGATTCCCTGAAGCTCACCTATCCCCTGGGCTATGCCTCCAAGAACGACGTGGACAATTATCTCGGTCGCAGTGGAAATGAAATTCTGAATATCCCGCAGGTTGTGGTCATTGACCGGGCTGGAATGATTCGGGCCACTAGCGGCGGACGCGGCGGCGATCCGACCTTAGAAGATGAGAACTCTCTGCGCGTGCTGATCAACGGCTTGCTGAATGAAGGAGTATCCACCGGCGCCAAAAAGAAATAGCATTGGCATTCATCGCCGGCAGGCATCAATGAGAGAAAAACCGAGCGCCACAACAGGCGTAATCACGATGCTTCCCGCAGTGGCGCTTAAAGTTTTATGCTACTTGAGAACTCCTCTGGACCTGTCCCAGAAATTGCAACATGTCCTGATTGACTTGGTCTTTCAGCGTGGAGCAGAGCCCGTGCGGCGCGCCAGGATAGATCTTCAAGGTTGCGCCTTTCACCATTTTCGATGAGAGCATGGCCGAAGCCCCGATAGGCACAATCTGGTCATCAT
>DASXIL010000433.1:0-3753 GCA_036497985.1 Candidatus Angelobacter sp.
TGTCACCCATAAACCGCAGACAACGCGAACGCGGATTCACGGCGTGCTTGAGGTTCCTCTGAAAAAGAAGGCCAAAGGAGAGCCTGGGCATCCCCCGGCACAGCTGGTACTGGTTGATACGCCTGGAATTCATAAACCGGATACCCAACTCGACCGACGGATGATGCAGGAGGTGCATGATGCGCTGGAGTCGCGGGATGCGGTGCTGTTTATCGTCGACGTGACGCATCGTTTGCCACAGATTGAAGAAGGGAAAAAGTTCACTGCTTCGCGGCGGGCGATGTCGGCTGCAGAAGATGACTTTGCGCTTTCCCTGATCAGGAAGCTGGAGTGTCCGGTGATTCTGGTGCTGAACAAGATGGATGCTATTCCGAAGAAAGATCTGCTGCCGTTGATTGCGCACTGGTCCGCACTGCATTCGTTCGCCGATGTAATTCCGATTTCAGCACGTAAGAAGGAAGGGCTGGAGTTGCTGTTGGACAAGGTCGTCGGACAGTTGAAAGAGGGACAGCGATATTTCCCGAAGCATCAGTTGACCGATCAGCCGGAGCGGTTTCTGGTCGCGGAACTGATACGCGAGAAGATTTTAATGCTGACGGGCGAAGAAGTTCCTTATGCGACGGCCGTGGTGATTGAAAAATATGAAGAGCCGGCTTCGCTGAAGAAGATGAAGGACGGCAAGCTACCGGTCACGAAGATCTCTGCTGCGATTTTCTGCGAGCGGACAGGGCAGAAGGCGATCCTGATCTGCAAGCAGGGTGAGATGCTGAAGCGAATTGGCACAGCGGCGCGGAAGGATATAGAACCACTGTTGGGGACGCGAGTGTATCTCGAGCTGTTCGTGAAGGTCCAGGAGGAGTGGAGGTCGAGCCGCGGGTTTGTCGAGGATCTGGACTGGCGGCGGCAGATGGAGCAGATCGCGGAGAAGCAGGCGGCTGAAAGGTAGAGACGTCTGGATGAGTGGACGCTATTCTTTTGACGACGCCATAGTGGGGATACATCGTTCTACAACGACGAGATTTAGGCGGCCTTGGCAGGGTGGATGAATGAAGCGGAACTAGCCCCGGACACCCTCGAACCGATCACGAGCGGAGTCCGTTCGAACATAGTCGACATTGCGAAGGGTATCGCCATCATTCTTGTGGTGTATGGCCATACCGCCCAAGGTATGACCCATCGCGGGTGGTGGGTTGGTCCAGGAGCTTCCTTCTCTCATATCTTTATTTACAGTTTTCATATGCCGACGTTTTTCTTTGTCGCCGGGCTTTTTGTCACGGGAAGCATGGCAAAGCGGGGCAGCAGGCGCTTTGTGATGGAGAAGGCGAAGACGATTCTCCACCCATACGTACTGCTTGCGATCATCAGCGTTGCATTAGAACCGTTGATCGGACGCTTTAAGTTCGAAACTAAACCATTTCAATGGAATGTTTTTTTGCTGAATTTGGCAGATGGGCAGGCAAGCTGGTTTCTTTTTGTTCTGTTCTTCTGCCTGATGCTTGCACTCGTAACTGCGCGGATTCCAGCCTGGGCGCGTTTTTTTGTTGCAGCTTTGGTGGGGATGACTGTTCCGCTTGCAATTCCAGGTGTCAGCGAAGTGCTGCATGAATTTTGCTTTCTGGCGGCGGGAATGTGGGTAGGTCATCGCATCTACGGCCTTGAAAAGATACATTTATCTGCCGCCGCAACGGGTTTTGTTATTTTCGCCGCGTTTCAGACCGTGGTGATCCGGACCTTCGGAGTGTCCGTGTTAGGGCGTTGGATCTACATCGAAGCTGGACTGATCGGTGTGGCTGGACTCTTTCTATTGGCAAAGTTACTGGATGGACATTGGATCGGCAACTGCCTTGTGTGGGTCGGGCGGGCGTCCCTTGCGGTGTTTTTGCTAAGTGCATTTGCGCAGGGAGCAATTCGCGAGGTTTTGTTAAGGGTGTTTCATACTCGGGAATTCTGGTTGCAGTTGCTGTTACCGACGCTGTTCGCAACTCTTCTCCCAGCCATCGTCTGGTATCAACAAGACCGGTGGCGTATCGGATGGCTCTTTCGCTGGCCCTTCTGATGGCGTAAAGAACATTCACACCTTTACGCGGAGAACCTTCCGAAAGGTAATCGTGGCCGGCGTACACGGATGATATCCTGAAGCCGCCGGGCAATGCGCAGGAGCAGTTGGAGTAGGTTGCGGAAGAGCGAACGACAAGCAATGGCATTTCGAAAGCCACCCGGTCATTATCCCTGGTGGGAGCTCTAAACGACAGGGACAGGCCGATTTCGAGCGAGCGCACAGTCATGCAGACGCAACATGGGGCAGACCGGCCTGTGAGTCGCGGTGTTACGCCACAGTTGGCGCGGAGTCTGCGGTCTCCACGATGGGTGACTGCGCTAGTGGCAACTTTGACGCTCTTGGCCGTTTGGACCTTTGTCCACAACTATCCTTACGTCGATGGTGATTCGATTCATTATCAGACGATGGCCGAAGGAAAACCTGCCATGAAACCGTTCGGCTTCAGAGTGCTGGAGCCGATGGTGGTCCATTTATTTGCAAACGTGACGGGCAGGCCAGCGGCGAGGGGATTTCTCATTGTGGGACTGCTGAGCGAGTGGGTGCTTCTGTATGGCGTGCTTCGTCCCGTGCTGGAACGCGGGCAAGGAATGTGGCTTGCTATCGGGTTGATCTTAATGCCCTTTTGGTTACGAAATCTCACAAATTACTTTTTGCCGGACTTGATGCATGCTGCGCTGTGCATGGTGTACTTAGGTTTGTTACGGACGCGACGGTGGGGATTGGCGGCCGCGATGTTGCCGGTGATGTTTCTGGCCCGCGAATCGACATTGCTGATTGCCATGATTGCCGTGCCGTCGCTGTGGTGGCTTGTGGGGCGACGCGCCGGCCTGTTGCAACTGGGCGGGACGCTAGTGGGGATGACGGCATCCAAGTTTGCAGCACGGCACGCTCTCGCGAACCAGCACCATATCAACGACACACTTTACATGATCGGCAAGATCCCATGGAACGCGTCGAGGAATATCTTTGGCGTCACGCTGTGGACCAATACTCTGCCGGTACTGACCCCGGTTCGAATCTGGAATGTACCGCATTGGCTGCCTATGGGTGATATTCATCAATTGGGATACAGCGAATTTTCCTGGCTATACCCGATGCTGACGTCAATATGCCTCCTGACGTCGTTCGGATTGGGGAGTTTGGTCTGGATATGTCTTGTGTGGCGAACGCCTCTTCGGCGACTGTTACCGCGTGAGGAGCCTTATCTCTGCATCGCTGCCATTTACGGCGCGGTTACATTTTTGTTGTCACCGATGCTGGGAGCCGCACTGCCAAGACTTTTCGATTACGGGTGGCCGTTGTTCCTGGTCTACCTGCCGGCGATGATCCCTCGTTTGTGGCGCCATTGGCCGGTCTGGGCTGTCTCTGTTCTTATTGGGCTCCACCTGATAACCGCCTGGACAGAGACGATCCGACTGACGTTCTTGCACTTCAATTTCGCTAACGAATTTGCAATTTTACTCGGATGCAATGTGGCGGCGCTATGGCTGTTATGGCGGATGGGTGCACTTGAGCAAAAGCAATCATTATCTGCTCCAGGTCCGATTGCTGGAGGTTAGGTCTTACTCTTTGATGCTGACTCCAAGGGCCTTCATTTTGCGGTAAAGATGGCTGCGTTCGAGCCCTAGGCCTTCGGCCGCGCGGCTAACATTTCCATGGAACTCGTCCAGTTTTTTCAGGATGTAGTCGCGTTC
>DASXIL010000434.1:0-3596 GCA_036497985.1 Candidatus Angelobacter sp.
TAGTTTCCTGCGCGAACTCAATACCGTAGTTGTAGCCGCTGCGATGGCGCACAATGCCTCGGGCGCGAACAGGTCCAGCGGCAAACGGCGGCGTAAATTCAATAAGGACCACGTCGTCAGTTTTGAGCTCCATGCCGGCAAACACCAGAACGCCCCCTTCACTCATGTCGTTTCCCCGGCCCGACATTATTTTTGTCGTTCCGTCATGGGTATGAATGAGCCGTATCGGGAGGTTGAGCCGATACCGCTGCCAGCGTCTGAAAACCGCTCTTTCTGGAGAAGCCTTGCCACCCGGGACCGAACGTAAGCGCGCCTGCGTTGCCATAACAGGGATGATATCCGTAGAAAATCCGGAGTAGAAGGTTACCGAGGTATCAAGCGTAATGGCTATCGTTCTAAAAAATACGGGGGTTACACCTTAGCCGCCGAACCCCACGGCCGCACCGCTCATGGCGGCCCATACCAGCAAAAATGGCTGGCCAATCACGGCCAGCCTATCGAAAGAGAGGAAGCTACAGGGGCCCAAAACTTTAGCAGCGCACGATCTTGGCGCTCTGAATGCCTTTGGTCGCGTTGCGCGTATCCACCACCAGGTTCGATTCGGCCACTATTTGCGCGTAATCGTAAGAAGAATGGTCAGTAACAATCAAAACGCAATCATATTGGCCAAGATTTTCCAGCGGCGTGTTTTTCATTTCCAGGTTGTATTTGCGGCCGCGTCCAACGTACTCAAAGAACGGATCGTTATAGCTGACCTTGGCGCCTTCTTTCTGCAGCAGCTCAATAATGGTCAGCGACGGCGACTCGCGCAGATCGTCAATGTCCTTCTTATACGCCACGCCCAGCACTAGGATGTTCGCCCCATTCAGGCTCTTGCGCTGTTTGTTGAGCGCCGCTGCGGTCGATGCGACACAGTGGTACGGCATTCCAAGATTGATCTCCCCGGCCAGCTCAATGAACCGCGTATGGAAGTCATATTCCTTGGCTTTCCATGAGAGATAAAAAGGATCGATGGGGATGCAGTGTCCGCCCAGGCCTGGCCCCGGATAAAACGGCTGGAAGCCAAACGGCTTGGTTGAGGCCGCGGCAATTACTTCCCAAATATCGATTCCCATGCGCAGGCTCAGCAGCTTGAGTTCATTTACCAGCGCAATGTTCACGCACCGATAGATATTTTCCAGCAGCTTGGTCATCTCCGCCGCAGCGGGCGTAGAAACCGGAACTGTCTTGTGAAAGATGGTGCCATACATCTGGCGGCCAAACTCGGTCGCCGCTTTGTTCAGCCCGCCCACAACTTTTGGTATGTCGCAGCGCGCCACCGTGTCGTTGCCTGGATCTTCGCGCTCCGGAGAAAACGCAACGTAAAAAGTGTTTGCGGCTTCGTCATCGCCGCGCGCGGCCTTCAGTCCCAGTGGATTCTTTTCCAGGATCGGTATCAGCAACTCTTCCGTCGTGCCCGGATAAGTCGTGCTTTCCAGTACAACCAGTTGTCCGGCGCGCAGGTGCGGCGCAATTGCTTCGGCTGTCGCTTCAATAAAGCTTAGGTCCGGTTCATGATGATCATCCAGCGGCGTCGGCACGCATATGATGATGGCGTCCATGTTGGAAATCTGGGAATAGTCGGCAGTCGCGGTAAAGCCTTTGTTCTTGGCTGCCTGGATTTCGGTCTCCGGAATGCGCACAATGTACGATCCGCCATGCTTGATGATGTCGACTTTCTTTGCGTCCACGTCAAAGCCGGTCACACAGAAGTCCTGTTCGCTAAAAAGCAGTACCAGCGGAAGGCCAACGTAGCCCAGGCCTATCACGCCGATCTTTGCCGTACGGTTTTCGAGCTTGGTGGTCAAAGAGTCAGTGGTTTGCGAGCCAAACGGTACAGCTATATATTCCAAAGTGCTCATAATGCTCCTGATTAGGGCATTTCGGCTGCCAATTTTCTATCAAGTCCCTATGTCGCCTTCCAGTGGCAATGCCCTTTAATTTCTTGTCGATAGATGAATTTCAGGACGAACGCGCCCATGCACATCCCGTCCAGCAACGCAAAACTTTGCATACTCTTACCGAAAATCATTGCGCTCTCGCGTATCGCGTGTCGCCGAAGCTGAGCCGGTTTGTGCTGGACTGCCCTTCCTTATTAATCTGTTGACAGCCACTCATGAGCTCAGTCCCCAGCCAATCCGTCGAGGCCACGCCGCCGACGCTAATTTCCCGTATCCATCGCCGCACCGGCAAACGTAACTTGTTCCTGCTTCTGCTCCTGGCTTTCTTGCTGTTTGCCCGATTCGCCGGCAGCATGTTGGTGCGTGACCATCCGGAAAAGTCTGACGTGATCGTCGTCCTGGCCGGTGACAGCCAGGACGAGCGCTATCGCCGCGGCATGGAGCTGTTGCGCGCCGGTTATGCACGCCATCTTCTGCTCGATGCCTCTTCTGATTCCCGCTATTTCGGCCACACGCCCGCCGAATATGCTGAAGCCTTTCTCCGGCAGGACGCCAAGAACAAAGACATGTCCTCACAGGTAAGCGTCTGCGCCTTTGAACTGGATTCCACGCTCACTGAGACCGGTTACGTTGGCAAATGCCTTGAGCCGTTTCATCCTTCGTCCGTTCTGCTCGTTACCAGTGACTGGCATACTATGCGCGCGCGCTCCATCTTTGTGCATCATTTGCCGCAATATCATTGGTCCGTGGCCGCCGCCAAAGATCCTCGACTCTTTGGCACACATTGGTGGCGTCGCCGCGAATGGGCCAAGATCACATTCAATGAATGGCTGAAAGTTGTTTGGTGGAACGCCATCGATCGCTGGCGCTGAGGGTAAACTGCGCGCGTTCGGGATTCGTAACAAGATTCAACAACTTGTTCGGATGCGCACCTCAGTGTGGCATATACGTTCGCATAAATCTTGAAACGGTTAAATGTTGGGCATCGACCTTCCGGAGGACGCGCGTGCGCATCTGCCGAATTGTAACCTCGATTTGCTTGCTCGTCTCCTGCCTGAGAGCATCATCGAGTATCGAGGCCCAGCTTACGCGAGCCGATTGGCGCCGCGCCGATGAGACGGTGGTTCGCCTGAACCCGAGTGATTTTCCGAATCTTCCCCCGCAATTGCGCACTGAGCTTGAACACCGGGGCTGCACCATTCCACAGCCTTACAACGCAGGCGGGCAGAAAAAGAACGTTATCACGGGTGCATTCACTTCTGCCGGCCAAAACGATTGGGCAGTTCTCTGCTCGCATGAAAAGCTATCTGCAATCCTGGTGTTTCCCGGAGGGCGTTCCAGCCAGGTTGCCAAACTGGCGGAAGAGCCCGATTCGCAATATCTGCAGGTGGTAGCCGGCGGGAGTGAAATCGGGTATTCGCGATTACTCGCGGTTGCTACAGCACAAGTCGTGCGTCAACACTTTGCGCACGGGGACCATGATGGCATTGAAAACACTTTCCTGCAAAAAGCGTCGGTAGTTTGGTATCGATCAGGTGGCAAATGGAAACGAATTTCCATAGCCGACTGATTGCCGCCTCGTATTACCTCACTGCAAGACTATTCCTAAACGGACTTCTAACCCCAGCTGACTTTCAAGCGTAAAGCGCTCAGCTA
>DASXIL010000435.1:0-4418 GCA_036497985.1 Candidatus Angelobacter sp.
TTCATAGTTGCGGCGGGGAGAAGCCTGGAATTCTTGGGTGCTCCGGCCCTGGAAAACCGATTATCGTAATGGAAGGGATTGGCCCCGATTCCGCTGCCGTGCTATGGATGCATGAGCTGGGGCATAACAAAGGCTTGTGCCACAGGGATGATAGCTTTGCGCTTATGGCGCCGACCATAGTGGTAACAAACAAGACCGTCAACCAGTATGAACACGGCGTTTTTGAAGACATCGTGAAGCCAAGTGAATGCGTGGAGAAGAAAAAGAAACCAAGGGCAATCGGCGCTATCGAGTTTGTGAACAAGATTTTCATCGAGGGCGTACCCTACGAGCAAGCAAGCCGTTACACGGTGGATGATGTTCCTCCGCTGTTAAAGCTGCTCGACAAACAGGGCAAGCAAAGATCCCGGCTTAACGTCATTGCGGTACTTGGCATAATCGGCGATCGTCAGGCGTGGAAACCAATAAAGAATGCTCTTGAACGCGGCTCCGGCGAGCTTTCACGACAGAATTATGCAGCAAAACTGGCAGTACCCCTGTCGCTGGGCTACCTTTTAGCGAAGGGGCATGATCCACATGATCAAGAAATTCTTGAATATCTTAACACTGGTCTAAAACCCCACGAATGGTCGACAAGGGTGCATTGGCGTCAATCGCATGACCAAAGCGATCAGGCGCGCAATGCTCACCTTACGATGTTGACGATACTGGGACTGGGGATATCAGGCCGTATTGAAGCTCTCACGGCTTTGCAGACGCTTTATGATCAGCTATTGGCAATGCAAGCCGCCAACTCGCACCGAGCATCGCTGTCAAAAACAGATGAGGCGACTAAATCCAACCGCGCTGGTGGGTTGAACGAATATGAGCCGGGAACCCTCTCTATCCTAAAAGCCGCGATCCGAACCAATAAAAGAGTGCATGAAGACGGGCTCGTGAAATACTATCGCGACAGTGAACTGGAACAATTAGGCTTCAACCTATAGCTTCTGTTCTTGGCTGCTTCCTTCAGCCGTCAGAGGTTGACACCCCAATCGGGAGGTTAATCCGGGGTTTTTGTATCAAGTCCCATATTTACGGTATTCTCCTCTGTCATTCTGGAGGATACCGTGCCCTCATCCATGCGCTGGCCGCTACTGACTGTGGTCGCTGCAATTTCCATCGAACTCGTGGCTCAAAAGCCTGTCAAGCAGCCGCAGCTTCCAGCCGCCCCACTCACCCTCCTCTCCTCCCTCCACTGGCGCTCCATCGGTCCGTACCGGGGCGGACGCACCCGCGGTGTCGCTGGGGTGCCGAGCCAGCCGAGTGTTTTTTACATCGGCGTGTGCAATGGCGGAGTGTGGAAGACCAACGACTATGGTCGCACTTGGCAGCCGATTTTTGACGACCAGCCTACTGGCTCCATCGGCGCGATTGCGGTAGCTGCGTCGGACCCGAATGTGGTCTATGTCGGCAGCGGTGAGGGGCTGCATCGGCCAGACTTATCGGTCGGCGATGGCATTTACAAGTCGACCGACGCGGGCAAGACCTGGACGCACCTTGGCCTGCGCGATGGCCAGCAGATTCCGCAGCTCGCCGTCGATCCGCGCGATCCCAACAAGGTTTTTGCCGCGGTGGCGGGCCATCCGTACGGGCCAAATAAGGAGCGCGGCGTGTATCGCTCCACCGACGGCGGCCAGAACTTCCAGAAGGTGCTCCCGACCGGCGATGACGAAAACATCGGCGCCTCAGACGTTCTGATTGATCCCAGCAATCCGGAAACCGTTTACGCCACGCTCTGGGAAGCACGTGAAGGTCCTTGGGAAAACGGCGCGTGGAACGGCGCAGGCGGCGGCATCTTCAAATCGACGGACGGCGGCCTGACGTTTACGCAGCTCACCGGCGGCCTGCCCAAGGACATCATCCAGGTGCATATCGCCATCGCGGAAAGCAATCCTCAGCGCCTGATCGCTTCGGTTGCGTCCAAGCCAAATAGTGTGGGGCTCTACCGCTCAGACGATGCTGGCGCCACTTGGACCCAGATCACCACGGACACGCGTCCGGCAGGCAGAATCGGCGGCGGCGATCTTTCTGTGCCGCGCTTCAATCCCAAAGATGCTGACATGGTCATCGTCACCAGCACGGTCACATGGAAATCGACCGACGGCGGCAAGACCTGGACGGGCTTCCGCGGCGCGCCTGGCGGCGACGACTACCAGAATCTCTGGATCAATCCCAACAATCCCCAGACCATGATTATCGTCAGCGACCAGGGCGCAATCATCACCGTCAACGGCGGCGAGACCTGGAGCTCGTGGTACAACCAGCCCACCGCGCAGATGTATCACGCAAATGCTGATAACGCTTTCCCGTATCGCGTGTGCAGCGGACAGCAGGAAAGCGGTTCGGCGTGCATTTCCAGCCGCGGCAATGACGGCGAAATCACCTTCCGCGACTGGCATCCCGTGGCGGCAGAAGAATACGGTTACGTCGTCCCTGATCCGCTCGATCCCGACGTCGTCTATGGCGGCAAGCTCTCTCGCTATGACCGCCGCACCAATCAGGCGCAGAACGTTGCGCCCAGGCCTTTCCGCGCGCCGGATTACCGCGTGTTGCGCACTGAGCCCATCGTGTTCTCGCCGGTCAACCCGCACATTCTTTATTTCGCCACTAATACTTTGTGGAAGACGATGAACGGCGGCCAGAGCTGGCAGCAGATTTCTCCAGACCTCACGCGCCCGACGTTTGAAGTCCCCGCGAGCGTCGGCAAATATCGCAATGAAGAAACGGCCAAGCCCACGCCGCGCGGCGTAATTTACGTGGTTGCACCTTCACCGCTCGACATCAACCGCATTTGGGCCGGCACCGACGATGGCCGGATCCATCTCACGACTGACGGCGGCAAGAAGTGGAATGAAGTCACTCCGCCTACGATGATGCCTTTCCAGAAAGTCTCGATCATCGAAGCCAGCCACTTTGACGCGCAGACCGCGTACGCGGCCATCAACACGCTTCGTCTCGACGACCTGCGCCCGCACATTCTGCGCACACGCGACTCCGGCAAAAGCTGGACGGAGATCGTCAACGGTATTCCCTCGAATGAAAACGTGAACGCCGTGCGTGAAGATCCTGGGCGCCGTGGCATGCTGTTTGCCGCTACAGAGCGCGCCGTCTATGTTTCATTTGACGATGGCGACCACTGGCAATCTTTGCGGCTCAACATGGCCGCAAGTTCCGTGCGTGACGTGATCATCAAGGATGACGATCTGGTGGCCGCCACGCATGGCCGCGGCTTCTGGATTCTCGACAACATCACGCCGCTGCGCCAGCTCGACCAGAAAGTTACTTCGGCGGACGCATTTCTCTTCAAGCCGCAAACTGCCGTCCGTGTCCGCTGGAATATGAATACTGATACGCCTCTGCCGCCAGACTTCCCTGCCGGTGAGAACCCGCCCGATGGCGCCGTGATCGATTACTACCTGCAATCGGTATCTTCCAGTCCGGTGACGCTTGAGATCAAAGACAGCGCGGGCAAGACTGTCCGCAAATATTCCAGCGCAGATAAACCTGCGCCGCCAGATCCGATGCTCAACATTCCCACGTACTGGGTGCGACCACCACAGACTCTCTCCTCCGCAGCCGGCACGCACCGCTTCTTGTGGGACATGCATTATCCTGACGTGCCGGGCGTTGACGCGGAATATCCCATCGCAGCGATTCCTCACAACACAGCGCCGCAGCCAAGCGGCCCATGGGCTCTGCCCGGTCAGTACACAGTCGTGTTAACGGCCAATGGCAAGAGCTATTCGCAGCCGCTCACCATCAAGATGGACCCGCGCGTCAAGACTTCGCTGGCCGGTTTGCAACAACAGTTCAAGCTGTCTAACGATCTGTACGTGCAACTACTCACGCTTTCTCCGGCTGCGGAACAAGTTGGCGCGCTGCGCAAGCAATTGAAAGACCTGCAACCAAAGGCCACAGGCGAAGCCCTTGCTGCTGTCAAAGCGTTGGACCAGAAGCTTCAAGCTCTTGCCGGCGGTGCAACGCGCAGACCAGGCGCGGGTACAGAGCCGCCAACGCTTGGCGGTCTGAAGACAAAGTTCCTCACCCTGTTCGGAGTCTTTCAGGAAGCTGATGTCACTCCCAGCACGCAAGCCGCTGCTGCGGTTGCGGACCTGCAAAAACAACTGCCGCCGCTCATGGATCGCTGGAAGGCCATGCAGGCACAAGATATTCCTGCGCTGAACCAGCAACTGAAGGGCGCGAATCTGCCTGAGTTGAAACTGGAAAGCATGGTGCTCCCGGCGCGAGCGACTGTGTCATCCAAGGACGAAGATTAGCAGGAACAATGTGACTGCCATGAAAGAAGTAAGGGCGTGTTTTCTTATCCTTGTCCTCGTCGCGGTGGATGCGACCGCGCACGGCATGCAAGATAGCAA
>DASXIL010000436.1:0-2457 GCA_036497985.1 Candidatus Angelobacter sp.
CTCGCAGGCTGATTCTTCATGTAGCGGCCGATCTCTCTGATCCGGCCGCCATCAACTCCAGAACTCACTCATTTTGATTTCTGTTCTGCGATCCATTTGTCCGTGCGGGCATCGAGCAGATCAAGTGGCAGCGCTCCGCCGTTGAGCATCTCGTCATGGAAGCTGCGGATGTCAAATTTGGGTCCCAGAGCTTTTTGTGCGCGGTCGCGGAGCTCGCGGAATTTCAGTTGGCCCAGCTTATAGCTAAGCGCCTGCGCCGGCCACGCGATGTAGCGGTCCGTCTCTGGCTGGATTGTTGGTTCATCCACGGCGCCTGACTTGCGCATGAAATCCACAACCTGGTCGCGCGTCCATCCTTTCGAATGGATTCCGGTATCGACCACCAGACGCACCGCACGGAAGAGTTCAGAGGAGAGGCGGCCGTAGTCAGAAGCGGGGTCCTGGTAGAAGCCAATCTCCTTGCCGAGTTGCTCCGCGTAGAGCGCCCAGCCTTCAGCGTAAGCGTTAAAGAAAAGAACATGGAGGCGGAACTTGGGCAGTCCAGTGAGCTGTTGCTGGACCGACAGCTGCATATGATGTCCTGGAACACCTTCGTGATAGGCGATAGCTTCGTCATTGATGAGAGAGCGGTCCGCGAAATTGGATGTGGCCACAACGACGCGGCCGGGTCGCTTGCCGTCTGGAGTCCCAGTTACATAGTGGGTTGCAGCGGCAGCCTGAAATGCAGGTATGGCTTCAACCGTGACCGGCGATTTGGGCAACAGATTGAAAAGCCCTGGAAGTTTGGGCTCCATCTGGGCGATGTAGCGGCGGAAATCGTCAAGAATCTGCTCTGAGGAGGTTGGAATGTATTTGGGATTTGTTTTGAGCGAAGCCCGGTAGGCGGCAAGGTCAGCGAAGCCTGCCTTCTTGGCGATTACCAGCATCTCGGCCTGAATACGTTCGATTTCGCGAAGGCCGAGTTGGTGTATTTCATCGGCAGTAATGTGAGTGGTAGTGCGACCATAAATGTCATTTTGGTAACGCTTCTGACCGTCGGGAAGAGAAGTGATTGCAAGCGCGGTACGTCCCTGAGGGGCATATTCCTTGGTGATAAAAGCCGCGAAGCTCTTGTACGCGGGGATGACATCAGTGTTGATGGCTTCAGTGATCTGCTGCGTGAGCCGCTTCTGGTCTTCCGCGGAGATGCTTGCCGGATATTTCTTGGTGGGAAGAAGAAAAGGATTGGCGTCGATAACACCCTGGCATTGCACCGGGACTTTTTCAAGAAGGAAGCGGACAGGCATCAGCTTGTCCTTCATTCCGGCGCGAAGGACTTCAGTGGTTTGGGTGAAGACGCGCGGGATTTGATGCAGGCGCGCGATGTAGTCCTCATAGTGCTTGACTGAGTCGAACGGAACAGAAAGCGGAAGGTCGGCCAAGCCGGTATGGACCCCGCCCTGCTGGCTCACTGGCATCTCGTACTCTTTCAGGTCGAAGTCGGCAATGCGCTGCTGCAGCACGCGAACAAGAAGATCGTGAGAGAGCTGGTCCTGATCAGAAAAGCCAGGTGTTGGGATGGCCTGAAGCTGCTTTAGAAAATCTTCGTCAGTCTTGTGCCGCTGGACGATGGCGGCAAGCGAGTGGTCGGAGAGCTTGTCATTGTAGCGATAGTCGCCGAAAGAAGTTGCGCGCTCAGGTGAGTTGCGAAGATCAGATTCATATTGCTCGTCAAAGAGAGCGTTCTGTGCGGCGAGCCGATCAGCAACCGGTTTGGGGTTCTGGGCGAAGGCAGAAACTGCTATTACGACAAGTAGAAACAGGCTTTTTTGAAGGCGCATAGACGCCATTCAGGGTAACAGAGCGAAAGGGTTTTATGGAGATGAGAGGACGATTGTCTCAATCCCGCTTAAGCATTTTCTGTATGATTTTCACGCGCATTTGCGTTGGCAGCGCCTTGAATGGCACAATAAATGGTGACTTTTCAGCTGGTTGGCGCGGGGCATAATTCTCGAGTCCAAGCGGAGTTGAGGGTCATCAAAAGAACCAGTAAGACTGCGGGCTTCAACAACCCCGCAGGTCGGGCGTGAGATTGCGCAGTGGACCTGCTGGAGCCTGTGGATGCTTTCAACATCTCCGTTCCGTTGCGCTAAGCCGCGGGACTGAAGGCGGATAAATGTCGACTACGATTGCTCCTTTGGAAGAGCGAGGCGTCAGTTGCTCGCTCGATAATTACCTTGTACTCCCAGATAACACAATGGATGCGCGCAGTGCTGCAGCCAGACGCGAGCGTGGCTCACGCGCGGTGATTCTGGGCCACCACTACCAGCGTGATGAAGTAATCCGTTTTGCCGATTTTCGCGGCGACTCCTACAAACTGGCGCAGGAAGCCGCGCGCACCAGCGCGGAATACATTGTTTTCTGCGGCGTCCATTTCATGGCGGAAAGCGCAGACGTTCTGGCGCATCCGGGCCAGCA
>DASXIL010000437.1:0-5869 GCA_036497985.1 Candidatus Angelobacter sp.
CTCTGAGACGCACTGCTCCAGCAATGTTGTAGAGGGCCCCTCCCGGCTCTATCTTCTCAAGGAACCACAGCCTCTCCTGGGCAAAAGACGCTGGGAAACAGTTTTCTTCCAGCGCCGTTTCTTCAAAGGTCTTTTCCAATAAATTGAGTTGATTTGACGGCACAGTTTGCTCTTGAAGAATTATGGAAATGACAGATGGTTAGTGTGCTGTTTTGCTGCCAACATCTGTGAGCTCTACTACAACGGGCTTCAATGCGCTATTTCTGGCAACACGCTTCATTCGCGGAAGATCACTTCCGGGATTTGCCGACTCAATGCTCCTGGCCATGGCGGCTACCGTGGGTGATTCGAACAGTTTGCTCAGCGGGATTGTAGTTTTGAAAAAGTCCTCTACCCGCACCATAATCTGCGTTGCAAGCAGCGAATGTCCGCCAAGGGCAAAGAAATCATCTTCAATTCCAACCTGCTCCACTCCCAGCACTTCCTGCCAGATTTCAACGATTTTCTTCTCGACATCGTTGCGCGCCTTCTGGATCCCTGCGTGCACTATGCGGTCTGGATTGGGTAGGGCCTTGCGGTCAATCTTGCCGTTTGGCGTCTTGGGCAAGTTCTCCAACAAGGTAATGGAAGAAGGCACCATATAGCGGGGTAGCCGTTTCTCCAAATACTCCTTCAAAGCGTCTTCTGTAGTCTCAGCACCAGGACGCGCTGACGCATAGGCAGCCAGCCGCTTGTCGCCCGCATGTTCCTTCACCACAACAACACTCTCATAGACATCCGTATGGCCGCCCAACACTGAGGCGATCTCTTCCAGCTCGATGCGATAGCCACGCACCTTCACCTGCTGATCTGCGCGTCCGAGATACTCCAATTCGCGATTCGACCGCCATCTGACAACGTCTCCAGTGCGATACATGCGTTCTCCGCCGACCTTGCTGAATGGATCAGGAAGAAATCGGCATGCCGTTTGATCTGAATGTTTCCAATAGCCGTGGGACACACCTGCTCCGGCGATATAGAGTTCGCCCAGAACGCCTTGCGGGACGAGTTCAAGTTCGCCATCAAGCACATACAATTGCGTATTAGCCACAGCGCGCCCGATTGTGATCTCCCGCCGTTGGGACGCTGTGGTCCATGATGAGTAAGTAGTGGTCTCTGTGGGACCGTAAAGGTTATTTACTCTCTTCACATTTCCAGCAGCGTAAACTTCGCTGACCAGGGGTTCCTTGAGCGCTTCTCCTGCTAGATTGACCGTGCATACGCTTTCCGGCAGGCGGCCCCGCTGTATCAATCTGGCAATGGCTGAAGGAACGGTATTCACCATTCTGACCTGGTTGTGGGACTTTTCTTCCCGCAGGCTTTCCCACCATTGCAAAATATCGTCGGCTAAGACGATTGTTCCGCCACAACTCAGCGTTGCCCACAGCTCAAAGATAGAAAGATCGAAGCAGATAGAGGTGGTCGCCAGAACTCCACTGAATTCTTCTTCGGTGAAGGTATTTTCCGCCCAGGTCACGAATGACAATGCATTTCGATGAGAGAGCATGACTCCCTTCGGCACTCCAGTAGATCCGGACGTGTAAATCAGGTAAGCCATTTGCTGACTGTTTACCTCTACGTTAATCCGACCTGATTTCATCTGCGTAAACCGATCCCAGTCCTTATCTATGCAGATAATGGCGGCCGCTGAGGCTTTAACTTTCGAGCGCAAACTTTCTTCTGTAATCACGACTGTTGCGCCAGAGTCGGCCAGCATCAGCTTCAGCCGCTCCTCAGGGTATTGAGGATCAAGCGGCACATAGGTAGCGCCGGCTTTCCATATACCCAGCATTGCAGCAACCATCGTTGGTGACCGTCTCATGCATATGCCTGCAAGATCGCCAGGTTTAACTCCCAGGCTGCGGAGATAGATTGCTATCTCATTGGCCTGTGCGTCCAAATCCCGGTAGCTGGTTTCGGTTTGGTTCCAGACAATTGCCGTTTTATCTCGAGTGAATGTAACCTGCCGCTCAATGCGCTGATGCAGACAATCCTCGCGGTCATATTTCAATTTGGTCTGGCCGAATCCTGTCAGCAATAGGCACCGTTCCTGCTCCGGCACAATGGGCAGCGTACTGACTAGACTTTCTGGGTCCGCGACAATGGCCTCAAGTAATACCTGGAAGCACTCAGCCCACCGCTCGACTGTAGCGCGTTCAAAAAGATCGCTATTGTATTGCCAACTTCCGGAGAGCCCCTCTTCGCTCTCGCCCATGGTCAACGTGAGATCAAATTGCGATCCTCGTTCTTCCAGAGCAAGCGATTCACATTGAATCCCGCCCAGCTCCATCTGCGCTCCCGATTCTGCCAAGGCAAGACGCACATAATCCACCGAATGATTCCCATAAGGCTTCTGAAAGACAAGCATGGTTTGGAAGACTGGCGAAGTGCTGAAGTCGCGCGGAATCCCGAGGGCCTCCACCATTAAAGGGAACGGATAAAGCTCATGGGCAAAAGCGCCCATCACTGTTTTTCGAAGCTGCGCCATGAACTGGCTAAAGACCGGCCGCTCAGAAAAATCAGCGCGCAGTGGGAGTGGGTTCACAAAGTAGCCGACGACATTCGCGAATTCTACGCGGGGCCTGCCTGTGGTTGGAGAGCCCACCACAATTTGCTTTTGACCGGTGAGGCGGTGCAGCAGAACTTGAAAGCCCGCCAGCAACGTCATGAACAGCGTGGTTTGCTGCTGTGCGCCAAGCTCCTTCAATTGCCGAGTCAGCCTTTTGCCAAGAGCAAGCGGTAGTGAAGAGCCGGAAAAGCTCTGCACTCGGGGCCGGCGCTGGTCGCCCGGCAAGTTGAGCGGAGGGATTTCACCGGAAAGCTCCCGCATCCAGTATGACCGCAGCCTCTCGCCTTCACTGCCTGCGAGCTGTTGATGATGCCATGCAATCCAGTCCGCATAACTGAAATTAAGCGGCTGAAGCTGTGCTTCAGCTTTTTGGCAATACGTCTGATACAATTTTCCAACTTCATCGAGCAGTACCATGAGCGACCAAAAATCCGCCACAATGTGATGCACTGCAATGTGCAGGACGTGCTCATTCTCTGACCGGCTGAAAAGATGCACTCGAAAGACGGGCCCGCCGGAGAGATCAAACGCCCTGTGGCTTTCCTGAAGCAGCACCTCCGCCAAGCCTGATTCATTCCACTTACTAGCGTCGACATGCTGAAAAAAAGCTTTGCTTCCGTGCTCTACCTGCTGGATCGGCTGGTTCCCGAGGGTGAAGAAAGTTGTCCGCAGGCAGGGGTGGCGATCTACAAGTGTCTGGAAACAATCCCGCAGAGCGGGCACCTTGACCGCGGAAGTGATCCTGAGTGCTCTAGAGATGTTATAGGCAGCGCTGCCCGGCGCCATTTGATGAATGAACCAAAGCGCCCTTTGACCATGCGATAGTGGATATATCTCCTGCTTATCCGTAACTGCCGGTACCGACGAAGGCTCAGCCTTGTTCAAAATATCTGCGATGGTCATCCCTTCGAACAAGTCTGCCCATTTTACGTCGATGCCAAACTCTGCCTGAAGACTATGCGCCAGCTCAACTGCTGTAAGTGAATCTAAGCCGTATACGGTGAGTGGCTGAGAAACATCTATTTTGGCCGGATCCGTCCCGAGCTTACGCGCGACTTCCGTAATGAGCTGAGCGGCCCTGCTTTCCAGAGGCGCCTGCGGCGAAACCTGTCCTTCCGTTTCTCCCTCGCGCCACTCCTTTATCACCTTAAGGCTGTTGCTTAGAAAGGCTGCCTTGCAAGCGTGCCGCTGGATTTTACCGCTGGAAGTTTTAGGAATGGTACTGGTGCGGGCCAGCACCACTGCGCATGGCGTAAGCTCATGGACTTCTGCAGTCTTTTGGCGGATGAGTTGGATGGTCTTGGCCAAGTCGTGATCTTTACGGTTCGCGGCTTCCTGCACTATCACTAGCCGTTCTTCACCATTGAAATCTACCGAGAAAACCGCGCCGCAACCCGGATGCAGAATTGCATCGCACTGTTCCACAGTGAGTTCAATGTCCTGCGGATAATGGTTCTGGCCACGGATAATCAGCAGATCTTTGAGCCGCCCGGTAACAAAAAGCTCGCCCTTGTCAATGAATCCCAGGTCGCCCGTGCGGAGGAATGGCCCATCACCACTTCTCTCAATAAAGGCATGGAATGTATGCGCCGTTTCTTCCGGAGAGTTCCAATAGCCCTTTGCCACACTTGGGCCTTTCACCCAAATCTCGCCAATTCCTTGTGCAGGCCTGAGTTGCTGAGGATCCACAATGGCAATCTCTTGGTCAGGAAGGCTGCTTCCGCAGCCCACCAGGGCATTGGCAGGCGATCCTTGCCGGGCAAGGTTGACTTGATGGTTTTCAAGAGATTTTTTCTCGTAGCTACGCACCACCGGGTTTGCCGCTCTGTGCCCGCCTGAAACCATCAGAGTAGCTTCCGCCAATCCATAGCAGGGGTAAAACACGTTTTCCCTGAACCCATACGGAGCAAATGCGGCTGTGAAACGTTGAATGGTTTCAGCTCGGATCGGCTCCGCTCCATTGAACGCCACAGACCAGGGGCTCAGATCGAGTTGCGCGCGTTCTGTTTCAGAAATTTTGTTCACGCACAGTTCATACGCGAAATTGGGACCGCCGCTGGTTGTGGCTTTGTACCGGGAAATTGCTTTCAGCCAACGGGCTGGATTTTCAAGAAACGCTGCCGGGGACATCTGTATGCATGGCGAGCCGGCATAAAGCGGCTGAAGAACACCAGCCATGAATCCCATGTCATGGAAGACCGGCAGCCATGAAATATATGAATCGCTGGGGCTTTGTTCCACCTCATGGTAGACCGCCGCGGCATTGTGCAGCAGGTTCTCATGCGTAAGGATTACGCCTTTGGGGCTTTTCGTCGACCCGGAAGTGTATTGCAAGAAAGCCACTGTGTCGCGGTCCACAGCAGGACGCTTGTAATCCTGAGCGGACTCCTGCGGAACTTCATCGGTTGCCACCAGTTGTATGCCTCTGAACTCGTCAGATTCAGCCATTGCAGCGTGTATCTTTGCTACCAGCCCCGACGTGGTAAGGATTAATTTGGGTTGCGCATCGCGAATAATGGCCAACAACCGCAGCAAATTACGATTGCGGTGAGGTGGATACGCGGGAACAGCAATGATCCTGGCATAAAGGCATCCAAAGAAAGCCGGCAAAAACTCGACACCCGGAGCATAGAGCAATAACGCCCTGTCTTCCGACTGCGCCAGCTCCAGCATGCGCGCGGCAATGGCCCTGGCCTGGCCATCCAACTCTTTGTAGCTGATGGCCCTTTCAGTGCTCTCACCGTCCGTAAGGAATGTGTAGGCAGCTCCGCCGGCATCGTTCGTGGCCCTTAGTTCCGCGAGATCAACCAGCGAATGTACACAGATATTCGTTCGCGGGACAGTTTTATAAGATACGTTTCGGGCCTTCATCATTTGATCTCCGAGGGCAGTCACCGGACGATCTCCCCATTGCTAATGCATTCATATGTTTGTGCGGTGAGATCAACGGCAGATGTCTTAAAGAGTTCGCGGATCGTGTCTATCCCTTCCTGAATCTGTTCCAGATCAATTCCCGGTACGGCAAACACAAAGAAAATTACGTCTCTGGTTGATTTCGCAAGGCGTGTCCGATGATCCGGCCCTTGAAATAGACTGGCAATAATCCCTTCAGCATCTCGCAAAACAATTTCACCTTCACGGCATTGCACCGTGCCGCGCATCCCTTTAAAGGTTTCTCCCTCCACGGCAAGGTCATAGACCAATTCACCTTGGATTGCAGCGGCATCTTGCGCACCCATGAGCAAGCCGGCGCTCATCTCT
>DASXIL010000438.1:0-7092 GCA_036497985.1 Candidatus Angelobacter sp.
CTTCGCTGGGACCGGGTTTGTTTTCCCGCTGTTCCGAACCGTCATCCTGCTGATCGCTCTGGCCGTCTGCGGACTCACGTCAGGCATGGCGGGGACCGCGCCGCAGAGTTACTTTGTTCTCCTTATCGTCGTTTCCCTGGCATATTTCGCCGTGGCTGACTTCCTCTATATGGCAAGAATGGCGGCATATCTCGCCTTAGCCTCCGCTCACGTGGATCCCGTCGGCCCCAAACTCGTCGCGGCTTCCTCCGCGATGCCCGTTGAGAACACCACGCCTCTCTGATTTACCTTTACACTCAGGCGCGAATCGGAAATAATTGTTCGTGGAAGAACAATCCATCGTCATTCTCGACTTCGGTTCGCAGTACACGCAGCTCATTGCGCGCCGTATCCGCGAACTCAAAGTATTTTCCGTCGTCCTGCCCTGTACCGCTACGCTGGATGAAATCCAGAGCTACCGGCCTGCCGGCATTATTCTGAGCGGAGGGCCGTCTTCCGTTTACGATCATGACGCTCCCCCGGCCGACGACCGCGTGCTGGCCCTTGGCTTGCCTGTGCTCGGCATTTGCTATGGCCTGCACTTCATCACGCACAAGCTCGGCGGCAAGGTTCGTCCCGGCCCCAAACGCGAGTATGGCCACGCGGAAATCAATGTCAAAGGGCAATCACGCTTATTTGAAGGCCTGCCACCATCACTCAATGTTTGGATGTCCCACGGCGACGAAGCGCTTGAACTTCCTACCGGTTTCACCGTGATGGCCCGCAGCAGCAACGCCCTGGCTGCCATGGAAAATGAATCGCAGAAGATCTGGGCTGTGCAATTCCATCCTGAAGTTCATCACACCAAGCGCGGCGTGGACCTGCTGCGCAACTTCGTGGTCAATATCTGCGGCGCTCGCGGTGACTGGACGCCCCAGCACTTTATCGACGAAACCATTCGCCAGGTGCGACAGACCGTGGGCGAGCAGGGAAGAGTCATCTGCGCGCTTTCCGGCGGCGTGGATTCCGCCGTGGCCGCCACGTTGGTGGATAAGGCCATCGGCCGCCGCCTGATCTCCGTCTTTGTCAACAATGGCGTGCTGCGCAAGAACGAATTTGGGAAGGTCCAGCAGAATTTGCGCGACCGTCTGGGGCTGAACGTAGTCGCGGTTGACGCCACGGATCGTTTTCTCAACAAGCTTGCTGGCGTGACCGACCCGGAGAAGAAGCGCAAAATTATCGGCAATGAATTTATAGAAGTTTTCGATCAGGAAGCGCACCGGCTAGAACAGCAGATTGGCAAAGTGGACTGGCTGGTTCAGGGTACGCTTTATCCTGATGTGATTGAATCCCGCAGCGTGCGCGGCCCTTCGCAGACCATCAAGACCCATCACAACGTTGGCGGTCTGCCGGACAAAATGAAACTCAAGCTGATTGAGCCCTTAAAGGATTTGTTTAAGGATGAAGTCCGCCGCATTGGCCGGGAGATGGGCATGCCAGAAGAAATTTTGCAGCGCCAACCTTTCCCTGGCCCCGGACTGGCCGTGCGCATCCTGGGGGAAGTCACGCAGGAACGAATTGCGCTGCTTCAGGAAGCTGACGACATTGTGGTGAATGAAATCCGTCGCGCCGGCCTTTATACGCAGATCTGGCAATCATTTGCTGTGCTGCTGCCGGTGATGTCGGTGGGGGTGATGGGTGACCAGCGTACCTATGCTTACACTTGCGCCATCCGCGCTGTGCATTCTGAAGACGGCATGACAGCCGACTGGGTCCCGCTGCCCTATGAAGTGCTCAAAGCGATCTCCAATCGCATTGTGAATGAGGTTCGCGGCATTAACCGCGTGGTCTATGATGTTACGTCCAAGCCGCCAGGGACGATTGAGTGGGAGTAAGGCTCATCCATGTATGGATGGTGGGAAAAATCTACGACCCGCATACAAAGGCGGCTTTTGCGTCGCGGGCCAATGCTGGCCTCAGCGTTTTTGCCAACTTGGTTTGTTGTTGGTCTCGGGGCAGCTTTTTGTGCGGCGCTCCTGACCTTGTTATTGAAAACGGATCATCTTAGAAGAACTCTCATGATTGCGCTGGGCCTGTTCACTGCCTGTTTGATTCTTCTAACCAGCGTGATCCAGGGGTACTTGCGCTGGAAGCAGAAAGGCAGAAAGAATGAGGAACATGCCAGGCATGGCAAGTCCGGACACCTCTGAATATCTTTTTGATCTGAATGATGCGCGCCGCCGCGCTCAGGAATTGGTCAATGGCCTCACGCCGGAGCAACTTCTTCGTCGGACGAATCCAGTTCAATGGTCGATTGCCGAGTGCCTGGCGCATCTAAATCTTACCGCCGCCACCGTGCAGGGACTCATGGCGAAAGCAATCCAGAGTGGCAGGGAAGAAAAGAAAGTTGGGCGCAGGGCAGTTTTCCATCGGACCTAAAGGCCGATTGATGGTCTGGATTGCCGAGCCTCCGCCCAAGTTCAGGATTCGCGCACCGAAAAACGTGCGTCCACCGGCAACGATCGATGATCCTCAGCAAGTCCTGCCGCAGTTTTTACACGCCCAGGACGAGTGGGAATGGCTGATGCGGGAGCAGGAAGGGCTTGATCTGGCAAAGATCAAAGTCGGGCAGGGAGCTTTCAGAATGCGCCTCGCCGCCGCGCTGCCCTGGATGATGGCGCACCAGCGGCGACACCTAGTGCAGGCAGAAAATGTAAAGCGGCAGATTCTCTCTGCCGCTTCCAAAACCGCTGCACAGGCTGGTTAAGCCGGGCAGGGAATTATTTGATTAGGTTTATGGCGGATCGGAAACGCACGATCCAAGGGTTGCTCCATTGATATGGACGCAGGAGCACGGGCCGTTGCATGGCATGGTGGCGCTGCAACGTCCTTTGCAAACGCCGATCAGTCCCGCGCTCTTATGCAGTTGCCGCGCTGAAACCGTCCCGGCACACAGAACCGCCATGACGATCACCGCCAGCAATGTGGGTTTGATCTTCTTGCTCATGGTCGTCCTCCTTTCGGTTCATTCGAATCGGTTCCGGTTAGTGTTTATGGGCTTGGCCGGCCCAGGGTCTCTGACGCACCCTTTGATGGTCCCGAAGTCCTGGCAGATACATCCACCGAGGCAAGGCCGGGTGGCGCTGCAGGTGCCAGTGCAGGCGGGGAACAGCTTGGGTTTTGTTTGCAGTTGCCGGGCGGAAACACTTCCCGCGCACAGAATGGCGGTGATAAAGATTGCAGTGATGCGTTTTTCACGGCCTTTATACTCATGATCTTCTCCTTTCTGATCGGAAAAATTGAATCGTTGGCTCCCACTGCCGCGGGTGTCGAGAACAGCCGCAACCATTCTTATGAATACATAAAAATGGTTCTGCCCCGGCTATTGTCACCGCTTGGCTGCAATGAACCCGCATACGCCTGTGGTGGCATTGGGGTTGTTGAAGACGCATCCGCAGCCCAGAACATTGGGGCAGGGTGATGTCCTGGTGCAGAAATGGTGCTGGCAAGTTGTGTCCTGAACGTTCAGGGACAACTGGCGAGCGGAAAGCGTTCCCGCGCAGAGAACTGAGGCAGCCATCGCCGAGAAGATCATGTTCTTGATTTTGTTACTCATGGTTCGTCCTCCTTGCTCCAGCAAGCTTGGAGCAGAAAAAATAAATAGGCCACAGCTATTTGGCCGGTGGCTGAACTCCAATGGGATGCGTGGAGCAGAAGCCAGTGGTCGATTCCAGCGGGAAAGCGCAAATGCAGCCGGTCTTGCACGGGTGACCCGCGCCGCAGCTTCCGCCGCAAGTAACGTTCTTGGCATCGCTGCGCAACTGCCGGGCAGAAACCGTTCCCGCGCTGAGAACGGCCGTCAGCATCGCCGCCAGCAGCAGGTTCTTGATGAAATTCCGTCTCATGATTCACATCCTTTCCGATAACAAGATTCACTCCGACCTTCGCCGCTTGCTACTTCCCGGCAGGCGCAGCTCCGGCCAGCTTCGTCGTACAAAATCCGGTGAGTGGCGTGGTAAAGGAGCAGACGCACTTGTTGGTAGCGCTGATGCAAGGTTGGGTTAAGCTGCACGTGCCGCTGCAGGTGTTGGTCTGAAAATTCAAGGACAACTGCCGCGCAGAAAGTGTCCCGGCGCTGAGAACTAGACTGATCATGATCGCAAACAAAATAGTCTGGATTTTCTTCATGCGGAAAGCCTTCATGATTGAGCTCCTGTATTGATTGAGCGCAGTGGCGTATTGCTCTTATCCATGCGCTCGTTAGGCTCCGCGGGCGGAGCTGAGCCGGATATTAGCAAGAATTGCCGCCCCGAAACGGGACAGCACATAAATTTCGAGAGTTCCAGTTCCACTTCGGGACAACGCTGCGGCGCTCAGCATTCAGCCGAGTCTTGCGGGCAAAAAAAGTGAAGCGGCAGATTGTCTCTGCCGCTTAATTTTTAATTTTGCAGGGCAACTATACTGACCAAGGAATTGCTTTCTTTGCCCAAACGCTGGTGGGATATTTCTGCTGAAGTATTTTTGGCACTTCGCCCAGCACCGTGTGATCGTTGGTACCTTTGTAATGGCTCACGGCTTTCCAGTAGACAGATTCCGGTGCGGCCTCACTGTTCGGGTATTCTTGAAGAATCTCATCATAAAGCTTTCCCGCGTCTGCCCATTTCTTCTGCATAAAGGCCACCCGCGCAAGCCCCAGCAGCAGTTGTGCGGAAAATTCGTCCTTGGGCAGATAACCTTCAATGCGATGGCGCTCTTTACCGTTTTCGTCCAGCACCAGGGCGGTTGGCGTCCAGACGGAATCAAAGCGGTGGAACCCGGCTGGATTTTCCTTGATGTGGATTCCAACGGGCACGAATTTCTGATCGATGAAGGATGCGAGTTGCGGGTCAGCATACGATTCGGCTTCCAGCCGAGCGCATGCCCCTCAAGCTGGAGCGGCGCTGAAGTCAACCAGCACCGCCTTATGTTGCGCCTTGGCTAGGCTGAGCGCAGCGTCTATATCTTTGTTCCACGAAACCGCCATCTTTTGTTCTCCTGAAATCAAATTACCGCAAGTCGATGGTTGGATGCGCAGCGCCTGTCTCAGGTCGCTATTTCGCTTTCTCCTGCAAGCTTCTGGAGATTGCCGTCACCAGTTTGCGTGGACTAAACCGTACGGACAAGGTTATTGTTTTGTTGAGCACGCCGGGAATTACCAGTCCTTTTCCCGCCATCATCCCTTTGTACCCGGCCCGCGCCACGTCTCTTGATTTCATTGCTCCCAGTTTGAACAGCCGTGATTCTTCTATGTTGGCACGCTCAGCAAAGTTAGTGGCGGTAGCTCCGGGGCAAAAACATGTGACGCTCACACCGCTGCCCTTGAGTTCATTGGCAATCGCCTCTGAAAACATGATCACGTAAGCCTTGGTTGCGTAATAGACGGCCATCAGCGGTCCCGGCTGAAAGCCGGCGGTAGAAGCCACGTTCATGATTTTTCCACGCTTGCGTTGGATCATTCCCGGCAGCGCGAGCCTGGTGAGAACCGTCAGAGCAACGATGTTTACTTCGACCATACCGAGTGAAGTCTTTGGGTCGCTCTCCGCAAACGCTCCATAGGATCCAAAGCCCGCATTGTTAACGAGGATATCCACCGGCAGCCCGCGTCGGTCGATCTCTGCGAATATCTGCTGTGGTGCTTCTGGCAGTGTTAGGTCGGCGGGAATTACGTGCACATGGTTTCCATGCGTTGCTTGCAATTCTCGAGCGATTCTTTCCAATTCAACCTGGTTGCGGGCTGTAATGATCAGGTCAAAGCTGGGAGCCATCAATTGTGCCAAGTCCAGTCCAATGCCACTCGACGCGCCGGTGATCAGCGCCGTTTCCCGTTGCCGCTTGCCATCCAGTGCGCCTACATATGCAGGAAGTACCATGTCTGTGCCTCCGGGCAGCAATCATATGTGAGGTAAAGGCGGTTGACCAATTGGCATCCCGCTTGTACTTATTGTGCAGAGCAGGAAAATGGCTGGCTCCTAAAAGGGAGCCAGACCGTTCGGAAAAACCCTAAAAATCTTTTTAAGTCCGCTTGAGGCGATTAGTCTCCCGCCATCGCCGGCTCCCGAACTTCATACAATGAGAACCAGGAAGTGGCAGCCTTCAGGCTGGCATTCACATTTTCAATATTCTTCACGCCTTCGCTTTGCAGCCACTGCTCAAAGGCCTTTGCGCCTTGCTTGGCGTAAACGGGAATACCTTCTTTCCATGTGGCACGTCCGCACAATACGCCATTGAATTTCACGCCGGACTCGCCAGCCAGCGCCAAGGCCTCATTGAATTCGGCGTTGCTTACGCCGGCGGAAAGATAAATGAACGGCCGCGTGGCCACTGCGGATGCCTTGCGGAAATGCTCCATGGCTTCCTGCTTGGAATACGCTTTCTGGCCTCCGTAAGACTTGGAACCTTCCACGAATTTCATGTTGATCGGGACTTCCACTTTCATTACATCAATGCCATATTTGTCTTTGGTAAATTCGGCCATTGATCCGATCACGATCTCTGGTTTCTTCTTTGCGAACTCCAGCCCTTTTTCGTCGATGCCTTCGTCATGTCCTACAAATTCAAGGAAATAGGGGATATCGTTGGCGCGGCATTCGTCGCCAATGCGCTCCACCCAGGCATGTTTCTTGTCGTTGATCGCGGCTCCGTCCGTGGGTGTGTAGTACAGAAGGACTTTCACGCAATCCGCGCCAGCTTCCTTCAGGCGGCGAACGGACCAGTTGTCAAGCAGGTCAGGCAGGCGGCCGGGACCGGTTTTGTCATAGCCGGTTTTTTCGTATGCCAGCAGCAGGCCGGCATTCTTGGAGCGACGCTTCGCCGCCGGCAATCCGAACTCCGGGTCCAGCAGGATGGCGCTAGCGTGAGGCGTCAGAACTTCCGTGACGATCGACTTGAACTCTTCCAGCATGGACGGGCCGACATCCGCTCCCTTTTCTTTGGCCAATGCCTTCTGCAATGATCCTCGCTGGTCCATGGCGGCGGCAGCAATCACGCCGCGTTTGTCAGAGACCGCTTTCATTCCCGCTAACTTTCCAGGTGTAAGCTTCACCGTCGTCCTCCTAAGTATCGTTTCTGTGTAGA
>DASXIL010000439.1:0-10010 GCA_036497985.1 Candidatus Angelobacter sp.
CAGCCCCTGTCAGCGCTTGATCACGCAATATTGCTTGCTCACGTATCCCTGCAACGGTTCTTGTGTGAGGTATCGGAGGTCGCCGGAAAAGGAAGGGTCGCACGAATTTGTGAAGGCCACGTCCGCGACACGCGCCCCGTTTTGGGCTATCAACTTCCGGACAACGGATCCTCTGATGCAATGCATTTCTATGGCGTAAGGCTTTTGCCCATCAAAAACGGATTGGAGCCGTGAGCGCAATGCCAATCTTGTACGGACTTTTGTGAGCGAGCTCGCGCGCAGCCTTTCCGGAACTTGAAAAATCAATACGCCGCCGGGCATCAACACCCGGACAAGCTCGGCGATATATTCATGGCTGCATGGCTCTGCAATGTGTTGGAGCACAAGACTGGTATAAATGAAGCCAAAATGATTGTCCGGCAAGCTGTTGAATCGAATGTCTTCATTCAGCAAAAAACGGCAATGGGGTAGATCGCGATTCATCTCGCGCGCCAAGTTAATCATGGTGGAAGAAATATCCATGCCGGTGCATACAGGAAAATATTCCGCCAGCGCGCGGGTCAAACGGCCCACGCCGCAACCGAAGTCGAGCGTGCGGCTAGTTTTATCAATGTAAATACCAATTCCGGCGGCGTAGCCGAGTACGGCTTCAATCTCTTTGCGGCCTGTGGCAAAAAACTCTTCTTTAGTCCACTGGTTATTGCGCTTTTCGGGATCGGTGCATATCGCCCACAGCGGATCGGCTTGCGCCAACCCTTCCCAGTTTCGTTGCAGCTCTTTGAGTGAATTCATGGTTTGCGCGCGACCATCCAGATAGTGTCATACCGGTTGATTTTCAGTGTCGCGCTCAAGGCGCGATGGGCTGCATAATATAGGCTATCCAGGCATAAACGCAGACCACGAGAAACATAATAGGGATCGAGTGATTCTTCCACAACGTGAAGTCCGGAGTTTTCAAGAAGCCAGCGCAGTACCGCTACGGTAAAGTGTGAAAGATGAATTTCGCGGGATGCTCCCGCGCGGGAGATTCCCAACTTTGGGCTGAACTTCTGAAAGGACCTAATCCCCAGCTGTTTACCTACCTTCTTGATCTTTGAGGTCCAGGCCAATACGTCATTTGGCACGGCAATTACCAAGACACCTTGCGCCTTCAACAGGGCGTGGCATCGACTCACCAACTTACCGGGATTGGGCACATGCTCCAGAACGTGAAACAGAGTAATGGTATCGAAAGATTGCGGCGGCAAATCCAGTTCCTCAACCTCTCCTGCAAGAAGCGACAGACCATATTTTTCTTTTGCTATGGCAATCGCACTGGAAGATACTTCTGTTCCGGCAACATCGCTGAAAAATGGCTGAGCGTGATGGGGAAACTGACCGTATCCGCTACCAATATCCAACAGACTACCCTTTGCACCGGACTGTAATAGTTTCTTCAGCCTGCGCTTCCACAGCATGTCTCGGGCCCGCTCTTCTTTGAGCCAGACATCATATTTCCCTGCCTGCGAGTAAAATGCGCTGATCTCGGCAAAAGACGGACGTGGATTATCAAACACGTAGCCACAGGAATCGCAGCGGCAGAAATTGAATTCCCGATCCACTTTTTGTATGTGTTCACTTCCGCAAATGTTACAGGCCAGCACCATTTCCGTATCGACCTGCTCTTTTGCAACCGTTTTCGCAATCATGTGGCAGCCTGCCTGCTAGGATCTGTTTCATGGATTGAAGCCTGCGCAGCTAACAATCCCAGCACAAGAAAAAACAAAGCTGTCACCTGCGGCGTAGTATGAAACAGGTAATCAACCGTTCCATGGACCAGCACACCGCAGATAGCGGCAAAGATGGCGAGAACAATCATCTTATTGAAGGAATTTTCCGTCCTGCGCAATTGCCTCAGGGCAGTTCGCAGGGCAAGAATAATCAAAACGCTGAAGGCCACAAAGCCTATCAGTCCGGTTTCCGCCAGGAGTTCCAGGTACAAATTATGAGCGTCGCCAGTCCAGCCGTCAGGCAAGTTTAATAAGCCACCCATGAGGCCTCGAAGATTCCCGAAGCCTGTTCCTAACCACGGCGATCGTGCGAAGACGGTGAAAGCTCCACCCCAGATTGCGAGACGCGAAACAGTGGTGAAATCGTCAATCTCACCCAGACGCTGAAAGAAGAAACCCGCTACTGCAGTCGCCACCAAGCAAGCAATGAGAACAAGTGCGACTCGGCGCATTCGCGTTTTACGGTCGCGCGCAGAAAAATACACGTGCATCAGCAGAATGGCAACAAAAGCAAGCAGCCCGCCGCGGCTCTGAGTGAGCAAAAGCGCAATAGCCGCAAGCGCAAGACACCATCTGCTCAGGGTGCGCAGAACAGGATCCGTGCCGCCGATTGCAAATGCCAGACAGAACGGCAGCACCAGATTGAGATATCCGGCAAGTCCGTTATAGTGTTCAAGAAAAGATGTGATGCGTCCTTCCCATGCAGGTATCTGTGCAATTTCATCCTGAACCGGATAGAGCACGTCATAGAGCGCAGAGTAACCGCCCGTCAGCGCTTGCCAAAGCCCGAAGAGCGCCACAATAATGGTGGAAGCCATTAAGACTTTCAGCAAGGCTCGCGTGTTGTCCTGAGTCTGGCACCAATCGGTAATCACATAGTAAAAACAAACGTAAGACGCCAGACGCATGAGCTCGCGCTGCGCGTCGAGCGTGAGTGGGTTCAGGAATACCGCAGAAGCAACGGCAGTGGCCAGATAAACCAGGATTGCGCGCGTCAGCCAGCCGCCAAAGAACCAGCTACGCAGATCATGTCTATGAGTTGCGCGGTACAGCAGAACACCGGCGAAAAAGCTGAAACGGATCAAGGTACTCAGGTCGCGTATGGGAAAATCCCAGTTGAGGAATGGAGTAACCGGCAAGAAAAACACTACCAATGGGAGTAAAGGCTTGAAGCGAAGCGCAGCGAGAACGAACACTACTCCGCCAACGGCCAGCGGCAAAGCCAGAGGACTCACCAGAGCACCAGCAGCCAATCCGAGCGCAGTCCCAACAATGATCAACTCGGCGCGCCAGCTCGGCGGCTTAAGAACAATTGCGCGTGATGTTGCCGGATGATTCATCGGTTTCAATTTCTGCTTGCTTGCCCTGCTTTTATCAGGACATCAAGCGTTTGGCGCGCGCAACGCTCCCAAGTAAATTCGCGCGCACGAGCGATTCCATTTTGAACTAGCCGTTGCCGCAAATCGGAACTGCGTAGCGCCATTTGCATACAGGCGTCCATCTCTTCGCAGGACAGAGGATCGAAGTAAGCAAGAGTGTTGCCTGAAATCTCAGGCAGGCATGACGTGTTCGAAGCAATTGTCGGCACGCCGCAGGCCATGGCCTCAACCATAGGCAGCGAAAAACCTTCGTACAATGAAGGCACAACCGCAAGACTTGCGCCTTTGATCAGTAGCCCCAGCTCAGAGTCGCCCAGAATGCCTGTGAAAATTACGCGGCCTCTGCCAGTACTCTCTGCCGCCGCGGATATGATCTCGGCAGAGGCCCAGCCGCGCCGACCCGCCAAGACAAGGTCAAAATCCAAGTCTGCATTGTTCGCCAGCAGCAGATGAAATGCCTCAATCAGACGTCTGAGGTTTTTGCGCGGCTGAATTGTTCCGTGATGAAGCAGGTATGGCTTTTTAATTCCCAAGCGAGCACGTAAAGCGGCAAGAGCAGCCATGTCCGGCTGATTGGCGTTGAAGAGAGATTGGTCGCAGCCATCATGAATCACCACAACTTTTTCTTCAGCCACTCCCAGGTGAGTAACGATATCTTTCTTCGAGCACTCTGAAGACGTAATGATCGTGAGGGAGAAGCGCGCACAGCCCTTCAACAAAACACGCTGCATTGCGCTCACCGGAGCCGAATGCGACGGCATGGTGATGGGCGTAACGTCGTGAATCGTACAAACGGCAGGCACAGGACCAACAGGCAAAGTAGCCGCTGTGGGAATAAACATCACATCGGCATGCGCGCGCGACGCGGACAGGCCCGCGCCGCCGAGACGCCACAGGCGGTCGTGATCGAGCAGCGCCGATGGGCAAAGCTCAAAGCGGTCTTCTGGAGCAATATGGATAGCATCGTTGCCGTTCCGGCTGGAGGCGAAAAGCGAGAAGCGAACTGCAGTCTCTTTGCGAACAAGCTTCTTAAACTCACGAAGCAGGTTCTGCGTGTAGACATAAGTTCCCTGGCAACGAAAGCGGCTGGCCAGCGTCCATGAATCAACGGCAATCTTCACAACACGACTCCTGCGGCGCGGGAATGTACTTCACGCTTACTCGCGACTTGTTCCAGTATGCCCAGCGTTTCTTCCGCGCACAAATCCCAGCTGAACTTCTGAGCACGTTCCCGGCCGCGTCCGGCAAGCTCAGCTTGCAAGTCACGGGACAGCAAGACGGTTTCCATGCAGGCAGACATATCTTCGACAGAATTAGGGTTGAAATAGCGCAGAACGCTGCCGGAGATTTCCGGCAGGCAGGAAGTATTGGCGGCGATGGTGGGGACGCCGCACGCCATGGCTTCAACCATGGGTAGACAAAAGCCTTCATAAAGAGATGGAACCGCCTCCAGTACAGAGCCGCGCAGCAGCAGAGACAAGTCGCGATCATTGAGTGCGCCGGTCAGAATGACTTTGCTTTTGCCAGCGTTATCACCTTGAGCGGCCTTAAGCGTTTCTTCATGTTCCCATGCCAGAGGGCCGGCCAACACCAGGTCGAGATCAAGTTGCGGATTTCTGACGAGCATGCGCCGGTAAGCCGCGATGAGGCGAGGGAGATTTTTTCTTGGCTGGATTGCGCCATGATGAAGGATGTACGGCCGATTGATGCCCAGGCGGATCAACAATTGCTCAAGCAAAGCCGGTTCTGGCGGAGCAGAGTTGAAGAGTGCACGGTCGAAACCCTCATACACTACATGCACTTTCGACTCAGGAACGCCGCAAATGCGGATAAGATCCTGCCGGGAGTTTTCTGAGACGGTAATAATCGCTGCTGACGATTTCGCGGAGCGTGTCAGCAGAAACTTCAAAAAGAAGGCTGTGCGCCTGGGGAAACACGGCATCACCATGGGAGTAAGATCGTGAATGGTGGTTATCGTCGGCACTAGAGTGTTGATGGGCAGCGAAGCGCCGTTGGGGTTAAGCATGATGTCAGCACCATCCAGAAAAGCGGCGGCGGTTGCGCCGCCATAACGCCATAGTCGCTCAAATCGCATCAAGACGGAATTGCGAGGTTGAAAACCCGGCTGCGTCGTCAAGTTCGGAATGGCGGATGTTTCTGCCGCCGGCAGAAACGGGTGAATTTCCATCCCGCTCGGCCCTGCTATTCGCTGGAGAGCAGCCAGCAGGTTGCGCGCGTACACCTGGATACCATGGTGGTTATATTGCGGTTTGAGCGCAGACGCATCAAATGCGACTTTCACAAATTCGGGATTGGCGGCGGCTTTCATGCGTAGGCTGCTTTTGGCAGCGCCGACTGCAACGCCTGGTGATAAACCGCGAGAGTTTGCCGGGCTGTTTCTGCCCAATTGAAGCGGAGCAGATTGCTGCATCCATCTGAAATCAGAGATACCTGAAGGGCGTCGTCAGAGAATGCACGGAGAAGTCGGGGCGCCATTTCTTCCGGCTTACGAGGGTCAAAATAGAGCGCTGCTTTTCCGGCAACTTCCGGAAGTGACGTAGCGGATGAACAGACTACCGGTGTTCCGCAGGCCATGGCTTCAAGCACAGTGAAACCGAACCCTTCATAGAGCGATGGGCAAACGTAGACACGAGCGCCGCAATAAAGTGCGCGAAGGTCGGAGTCCGTGACAAAGCCGGTGAAGATGACGTGCTGCGCAATCCCAAGTTCCTGGGCAAGCCCGCGAAGAACGGACTCGGCTTCAGCCATTGGTCCGGCGATCACAAGCTGCGGCTGTATTCCACTCTTGAGCAGAAGTTGAAATGCCTTCAATAATCCTGCATGGTTCTTGCGTGGCTTATAAATGCCTACGCAAAGGATGTAATCGCGATCAATGCCGAATCTGGAACGTGCTGAAGCAACTTCCGCGGGATCGGCTCCAGATTGAAAGAACGGATCGACCGCCGGGTACACAACCTCAATCTTTTCCGTATCGGCATGCAGATAGCGAATGATTTCATTTTTGGAATGTTCGGAATCAGTAACGATGCGAGTGGCCATGCGTGAACAGGCATTCATCATGGTTCGGTAATAAAGGCGTCCAGCGAATGATGGCAGATCTCCAGGACAAGCCAAATAGATCACGTCATGAATGGTGGCGACGGCGGCGCATGAGCGCACGAGCGGCAAAAGAAAATGCGGTGAGTGCAACAGATCGACTTTGTAGCGACTAAGAATTCGCGGCAGCTCAAATTGCTCGCGAAAAGAATAGTACTTCAGACCGGTGCAAAGTTTTTGTGCGTTGGGCGCATGAACCAAGTGCTCGCTCTGCGGCGGGAGAATGAGGAGATACTCGTGTTCTGGAGCTTGAGCGATGATTGATTCGGCCAAGCATTTCATGTACCGGCCGATGCCCGGGTTCGCGATTCTCCGCAGGTCAAAAGCGATTTTCATGCAGAGCCTTAAAACGATGCCGCCTGTGCCATCAGAGTTTTTGTAGTTCCGGCAAGTAAACTTTCGCGCACGGCGACAAAAATCGAATGAATCATGGCGTGGTGAAGGTCTTCAATAAGTTGAACGTTATCTGAAGGGATAATGGCGCAAACGTCGCATAGCGATTTCATTTGGCCGCCCTGGCAGCCGCCCAGACCAACAGTCATAGCGCCATATTCTCTGGCTGTTTCCAGCGCCAGCAGAACGTTTGGAGAATCACCGCTGGTGCTGATGGCAAAAGCAACGTCACGCGGCTTGATGAAAGTCTTTAGCTGCTCAGAAAAAATGCGTTCATAGCCAAAGTCATTGGCCCACGCGGTAATGAGTGAAGCATTGTCGGTGAGCGCCATTACCCGGGGACGCTTGCCATCACCGGCACTGGCACCTTTATTGATGTCGCACATCAGATGTGAGGCGCTGGCGGCGCTGCCGCCGTTGCCGAAAACATAAACGGTACGCTGTTCGGCAAATGCTTCAAGGAAAATAGCGACAATATTACAGATGGAATTGTATGGCAGCTGAGGAACCAACCCGCTGAGGTCGCGAAAATACCGCCTGACGGTTCGATCCACTTCCTGGTGAGATTCCCATTCTCGACCTTCATGTCCGGGAGCCATGAATACTCCTACTCAGAATTTTGTCCAGCACATGCTCTTTAGCTGGTCCTGCGCCGCAACTTTGCAACAATAGAGCGGAATTCTCCTGCAACATCAGCCGCCAGCAGCCGGTAAGAATCATCGAGCGGAACCTGCTGCCAACGATACTTACCCACTACCCACAGGCACGCCAGCAGAAATGCGCCGAAAACGCTGCCAGCGACGATCAGACTGCGGATAGGACTGGAACGTTTCTCAGGGGCAACTCCTGCGTCCATCACGCGGACAATCGGCAACTCTTTTGCTTCCTGAATTTTCGCCATCTCGAATTGCTGGGTTACGAAGGCGTAAACCGCTTCCTGTATCTTGGCCTCACGATAGAGTTCCGCATAGCGGGAGCCGAGGCCCGGCAGGGTATGCATGGAAGGATACGGAGCGGACCAGCCTGCAAGGGAGTCCTGCGCAGCCGCGTCATTGTTTCGGCCAACAAGGTTTTTGCCAACAAGCTTCCTGAGTTGCGACTGCAGTTCCGCCATGCGGGCCTTGAGCGTGCGCACGCGCATATTGTCGTCAGAATAAATCTGCTGCAGTCCCTTTAACTCGGTTTCACTGGCGATGATTTCGCCCTGCATGCGGGCAGCTGCATCCATCACGGCGCGGCCTTCATTTTGGGGATCGACCATGGAGTTTTTGCTGGTGAACTGGCTCAGCAACGTCGAGGCCCTAGCGAGATCCTGTTTCGCGGTAGCAAGCCGTTCCTCAAGAAACTGGCGTTCGCGGTGGGCCGAAGAGGTGTTGAGATCAACGGCCAGTCGATTCAACTCATCCACGTAAGCGTTAGCTATCTGCGCGGCCATCTTAGGCTCATAGTCGGTAACGGTGAGGGTGATCACGCCGCTTTTTTTGTCTTCTTCAATGTCAGTGAACCTGGCCAGCTTTTTGCGCGCTTCAAAGTATGTGTTTTTACGGTAGCGAGCGCGCAGATCAAAGCGGTTGATCAGCCGATCCTGGACAGTGCGGCCTTTCAGGACTTCAACATAAAACGCACCGGGAGTTTTGGCGCCAAGAAGGCCGGCTGCATCCAGCCCGAAGCCCGTACTTGAATTGTCACCGCCGAGAGCCTTGCTCAGAAGGCCCATCATGGAACTGCTGCCACTGCTGGTGGAATTTTCTCCGGGAACAAACCTCACGGCGGATTTGTAATGTGATGGAACCAGAAAAGCAAGAACAATGGAGGCTATGAGCGTTTTCCAGGTTACTCCCCAGATGAACCGACGCGATCGCCAAAGGACCCAGAGTTTTTCGCCCTTTCGATCGTCAGGATCGGGCCCCGCAGGCGAGTATCGCTTCTCCAACTCCGGATGGATGGAGGGGGCGTAAATAGGTACGGTAGCCTGGCCCCTAGCTTCCACGTTTCAGTCTCCAATGCGGCCAATATGTTAATTGAAATGAAGCTGTGAAATCATTCTGTTTTTTCCCGGCGCTCAATAGCGGAAAATTCCAATATTCGTACTGCAAAAAGGTCGAGAGCGAGAGTTTGGGATTCAAGGCCCATTCTGACTTAGCAAATATGTCCCTGAGATTTCCGCCCTGCAGAAACATGCTGTCAGCCGTTTCATTGCGATAACCAAACTGGACCGTTTTATCAGATGCGACCCAGTAGGTGCTGCTGGCGCGGAAAGAAATTCCCTGCCGACCCACTGTGGCATCGCCAATGATAAAGCCTTTATTCGTGTAGCCATCCAGGTAACGGTCATTCCAGTAGAAAAAGCCTCCCTCAGGCGTCTGGATCAGACCGGGAAGATTGGTGTAAGAGGCCTCAAAACGCATATCCAGATGGGGCACGCCGGGCACTTGAGAAAGATAGATTCCGGGAGTATGTGCGGCACGTCGAGGATAGCCGATTGGCGAAACTTCATCTTCGACAAAAGAATCATCAAAAAGGGTCAGCCACTTTCTAAAACCGGGAATCCGATAAGTGAAATCGAAGGTGGAACGCCGGTCGCCAGGGTCGCTGCCGCGGCCAGTTGAGTTGCCGGTCGAAAATAAGGAATGTTTGACCGATGAGGCTGTAATTGGAAAATCAGGGCCGCCAAAGATGCCGGTACGTCCCACGCCAAATTCAAAGTTGGGTGTGGGTTTGAAGTTGACCTTGAAACCGTTGACCATCGGTTGCTTTGGGAGAGTGCGACCGAAAGAAAAAACTTCACCAATCGCTGGATCCTGAGTATTGCCCCAATGCGCGCCAGTCATTTTTCCAACCCAGTACTCGGTGCGGAATGGGCCCAGCAACTTTCCCAGAATCCACGGAAATTTCGACGGATGAGTCTGGTCAACGCGCAGCATATAAAGAGGTTCAGCGTTGTTGCTCCACAGAAAGGGGTCCTGTGTGGGACTCAGCCAAAGAGTCTGCTTGCCGAATGAGGTCTGCCAGCCTTTAATGTTCAGAGAAATTGAGGCATCTATCAATCGGAACTGGTTGAAGGCGGGAATGGCTGAAGCCGGCTGCGGGCCTTTGAAATCGGTGATTTGAATAGCATCCTGTACTGCTTGCGAATAACCCGCGGCTGAAGGAGCGTGTTCATACTCACCCGTAACAGAGAATGCCAGCGCGCCAGCAACGCCACTGGAAGAAAGTCCAGCCAATCCGTTGGTACCACGCTGAAAGGGCCGTCCGTTATCGTTCACGATTGTCTGGCCGAAATGATAACTATCGGTGAGAGGAGGGCCGGAGATAGACGTGGTGCGGGCGTATAAGGAATCCAGCCTGATGT
>DASXIL010000440.1:0-5363 GCA_036497985.1 Candidatus Angelobacter sp.
GCACTGCCATTCCTCCAAGGGAGGTAACGATAGGCTTGTGCGTGGCCAGCTCACGGATGATCTGGGCTTCATTCCCCACGATCACGTAGCGCTTCACCATGTTTTCCAGCTCGCGGATATTTCCCGGCCATGCATACTCCATCATCTTGTTCACGGCAAACTCGCTGAACATTGACGGCTTCTTGCCATAGTGCTCGCAGTATTTTTCCAGGAAATATTTCAGGAATACCGGGATCTCTTCACGGCGTTCACGCAGCGGCGGAATATGGATGGTGACCACGTTCAGGCGATAGAAGAGATCTTCGCGAAAAACGCCTTCTTCCACGGCGCGCTCCAGCGGCTTATTGGTCGCGGCCAGAACTCGCACATCAACCTGCACATCGCGCTTGCCGCCGAGGCGGGAAAACTCGTGGTCCTGCAGCACGTGCAGCAACTTGGCCTGGAGCGCAGGATGCATCTCGCTTATTTCATCCAGGAAAATAGTGCCGCCGTTGGCCTGTTCAAACTTGCCCAGTTTTTGCCTGTTAGCTCCGGTGAATGCGCCGGCTTCATAACCAAAGAGCTCGCTTTCCAGCAGCTCATGCGGAATGGCGGCGCAGTTCACTTTCACAAATGGTTTTTCGCAGCGTGACGACTCCGAATAGACCATGCGTGCCACCACTTCTTTGCCGGTGCCGCTTTCACCTCGGATGAGCACAGTTGCAGTGGTATCTGCCACCTGCTCAATCGTCATTTTCACTTCCATCATTTTTGGGCTGGTGCCAAAGAGCATGGTGAAATCGCTCTGGCGGCGCACTTGCTCGCGCAACTGCGTGACTTCAGTAAAAAGACGCTGATTGTCCAGAACTTTGCCGATACGCACATCAAGCTCTTTGGGATCGACCGGTTTGGTGATGTAGTCGTCAGCACCAAGCTTTGACGCCTTGAAAATCAATTCCGGGTCCTTGATGGAGGAAAGGACCATGATGGAAACCGTGGGCTTGATCTGCTTCAGGCGCTGCAACGTGTCATTGCCCGCTTCGCCATCCATGGATGTTTCCACCAAAACCAAAACGGGATCAAAGGACCGGAAGATCCGCAGGGCTTCCTGTTCGCTGGAGGCGACCGTAACTTCAAAGTTGCGACGGGACAAATGGGCAGCCAGGTACTTGGCCATGGCTACGTCATCGTCCACGATCAGCACACGGGTCTTGGGGTTCATTCATGCTCCCAGCGGCACAACAAGCCCGCTCTCTGGAAATGGAAAGTCAAACCGGCTAAGAACTGGAACGGAAATACCCACCGGAGGCGATTGCCCCCCAGATATTGTACTCCGATTCCATTTTCAGGTAGTTGGATGCCTAACTGGGACTTTTTAGGGGGACGATTTTTGTCAAAAAGGGCTGAAAGCCTGAGCTTTCAACCCTTTTGAATGCCTTAACCCCAATAAATGGAATCCGCTAGGAGGAGCGTTTTCCTGTGATGAAGTGGTAAGGCGGCCACGGGCCGCTCATCACGACTTCAATTCCTGGCAGGTGCCGGGTGGCCATCTGATAGCGGTTCTGATATTTCTCAACTTTTTTGTGATCGATAAGGTGGGCGATATCGATGAGCATTCCGCCGGAATCAACTTTGCGGCAGCAAACGTCCTGGTCAATGGGGGAGAAAATCTTGTGGACCTGGACAGAAAGGGCGCGCGCTTTGGTCTGACGTTCCCGTTGCCGGACCGCTTTTTCACGCAACCGGCTTAAATATTCACTGCCGACTGTGGCAGGCAATTCGATCTCTTCCATGGCTTCACGCAATGAACCGTCTTTAATCAACAGTTTCAAATGCATTTCAGCCTTACCCTTGAGCTTGGTAACGTTTTCCAGGAAGCCCTTGCGATTGAGGCGTACTGCGCGGCGCAGTGCGTCATCGGTATCAAAAACCGTGCCAAAACGGAATGGCAGGACTGTTGTGCGCTTGAAGCATTCGCTGACCACATGCGCATGTTGGAGGAGGGCCTTTTGGCCAAGATCGCCGGTGGGAATGTACTCGCTTACCAGGACGGAAAAGTCGCCGCTGGGATATGCGAATATCTGGGCATCTGCTATACCTTTGAGGCCTTCTACGGGAACGGGACGACGAGCGCGAATACCACCTTGCACAGCTTGTTGCTCAACGATGCAGTACGCGTACCATGCCATGAGGGAGCTTCTCCTGTCGGAAAAACGTTTAGTGGGCCGGCGTGAATTGTTTAAAAATCGGGCGAAGTTTACAGCGAAGAGCTTCTATTCAGCAACCAGCGGGTTTTCTGGTCGCTTGGACTTATCCTAAGCTGAGTCTGGAATAAATGCAACAGACACTGTGCATGAAAACTGAGGAAATCGTAAGTTGCTGCTCCCGGTTGGTAAACCTTACGCCGCAGAAGCTATGCCCATGGACGGAATTAGGACGTGAACCTGTTTGTTTTCTTCGATTTGATCAGCGTTTTTTAAGACCGCGGCGATCCGAGTGATCTCAGCATCGGCAAGCGCCAGGTAGCGTAGCGCCTCCGGATCATGGCTTCGGACGGCCGCAAGGTACAGCGCATTACGTATGGCGGCCAGCGGGCTATGGATTTCATGCTTCAACTCCTGGATCAAGCCTTCTTTGGTCAACGCCATGTTCGTACCCTCCCGCTAAGCCACTGGTAATGCAAGCGATCGGCCAAGCCTGAAATTGGAACCTGACAAGCAGAAATGAGGCCATTTTGTGCAATCCAGCACACGAAAGATGGTATCGGCATACCGCTGGTAGGTCCAGTAGTTCCACTCCACGATTGGTGGATACGCGCCTCCGGGCTTGGCCGACCCTGTACATTTGGCCACTGCCGGGTAAAAAAAACAGAGCACTTCAGTAAGTTTCCCTATGGCGTCCAGTGGCATCTCACAAGAGGCTGAAAGAGCCCTAGGCCGTTCAATGAGCTCACCTAGCAAAATGTTTCCGATGCCCTCCCCCGAACCCGCTGACCTTGGCTCGTCCCCTCCAGAGCGTTTTGTAGTCGAGGTATTTTCAGAGCTGCGTCCGGAGACCATCCAGAAGCGCTGGGAGGATGTAAATGTGATCCTGCGCATGAGCATGCTTACCGGCTTGCAAATGCAACTGGAAGCCACACTCAACCTGCTCTGCGACATGACCGCCGATATGTCTGCGTTTGACAAGGCCATGGTCTATTTCTGGGACGAAGGGCGCGAACTTATGGAGTTGCGGATCGCGCGCAACGTTGAAAAACAGACCGGCGAGGAAGTTGCCACAGGGAACATCCTGAATTTCTGGGCCATTAAATATGGACGCCCTTTATTAGTGGAGCAAGGCCACAATGCCCAGTCCGATGCGCTGATGCAGATGGTAGGCGCAACGTGCGCATTGGGGGTGCCTTTGTTTGTGAGCAACCGCGTCATGGGATCGCTACAGCTGTTCCGTGCCAGAGCCGATAAGCCCTTTACTAAAGAAGATGCGCAGCTCTTATGGATACTTTCTCTAGTTGCGGAGAACCTGCTTACTCGTGAATATGCTAATGAAGGGTTGCTACGTTTTGCCTTTACCGACTACCTTACCGGCCTGCGCACCCGCGGATACTTTGAGCAACAACTGGAGCTGGAATTCAAGCGCGCTGAACGTAAGCAACAGAAGTTTGCCTTATTGATGATAGATATAGATCACTTCAAAGCACTGAATGATACTTTTGGCCATCATGTAGGCGACCAGCTCTTGCGCGACGTTACTTCCATACTAATGAAAGACATGCGTGAAGTAGATACGGTGGCCCGTTACGGCGGAGAAGAGTTTGTAATCATCTTGCCGGAAACGACTGAGACCGGCGCCGTATTTGTGGCGCAACGCTTGCGGCGCGCGGTGGACCAGGCCAAATTTTTTGCCGGATCGCCGCACTCTGTCCAGCATCTTACAATCAGTATTGGCGTGGCGGTTTATGATACTGACGCACAGTTCAAGCGCGACCTGATTGAGTTTGCCGACGCTGCGCTTTATGCCGCCAAGCATGCGGGCCGCAACCGCGTGATGTGTTATTCCGAGCTGAGCAAGCAAGGACGCGAAGTTTCATAATGAGTTCAAGTTTTTCTCCAGCGCAACCGCGCGGACAATCCGACGAGACTGGCACGCTGCCTCGCATCGGGCGTGCGAAAGTCTGGCGCGTGATCCATGCCTGTGAATACGCTCGCGACGTTCTGCCAGTAGTTGAAGGACAAGTCGCCGTGGGCATGCGGCCGTTTATTGTTACGCCGCAAGGCGCGGGCACAGCCGAACTGTATCTTTCCGGCGGCAACCAGGACCAGCCACGCTCGCTCTCGCTTCTCCGCTCATGGCAGGACGTGCGCAACTGGCGCAAGTCGCTGCTTGACTGCGCTCCTGAAACTACCTCTGACCTTGTGCACGCGCATTGCTTTGCCGCGGGCATGGCTGCCGTGCGAAACTGCAGTTGCGTGGTCTATGACCTGGGCGCCTGCATTGAAGAAATGGCCATCTCCGCCGGTCTGTGTGAATCCGGCAGCTGGATGGGACGCTCATTCCGCGTGGCCGAACAGTTTATCCTCTCACGCGCAGCAGCCGTCATCGTGCATTCACTCGGCCTGAAAGAAGCAGCCCTGGAACGTGGCGCGCCGCCTGACGCAGTCTTTCTTGTATCTGAACCTATCAGCGAAGATAACGAACCGCCTGCGCTTTCCCAGGACATTGACTTTCTTACTAGACGCTTCAGCTTTGCGCCTGATTCCATCTCATTCTTTGTTCCGCAGTTCGCTCGCGATGGACAAGAGCAGCTTTCACCCGCCGCAGTTTCCGTGCTGGAAGGCTTTGCTTTGGCCTGCAATGAACTGCCGCAGTTCAACCTGCTGCTGGAAGCGCCGGAAAGCGCGCGCCGCGCCATCAATGAACATGCATCACGTCTGGGAATTTCACAGTACGTAGCGCTCGTCCACCAGTTTGACGTGCCTGCAACCATGCAGAGCGCGCATGTCGTCGTGGCCATGGGAGAACTTCCCTCCGATCCCGTTGCTGCCCGTGAGCCCAATGAAACGTGCATGAAGAGCCTGTGGCAGGGCAAAACTCTTCTCGCTGCCGACGTCCCGCGCAATCGCGATGCCAGCCCTGAAGGCCGCGGCTGCCTGTGGTTTGAAGCCGACAACCCGCGCGATCTTGGCTACCGCATGGCCTTCGTCGGACGCAACCCAGAATTCCGCTCCGCTCTGGGCGCCGCCGGCCGCATGTTCATCTATGAAACGCGCAACTCATCTGCAATCGGCCAGAAATACGACGAAGCTTACCGCTTCGCCGTCAGCCGCAAAAAATCCAACGGCGTTGGCCAGAACATGATTCGATTGGAAGCCGCAGAAAACTGGGGA
>DASXIL010000441.1:0-10539 GCA_036497985.1 Candidatus Angelobacter sp.
TTGGAATACGTGCGAACCGATCGGCAGACGTCGAGCACGCTGGGAAAGCTGGCGCGTCCAACTCTGCCATTGTTTACGATCGAAGACATCAATCGCGCTTTTGGCTTGTTGTTTTAACTCTGTTTCCTGCGTGGCCAGATAGCGGAGAAGTTGATGCGTGACAGGATCATCCACCTTGCCGAGCTTGTGTACCCACTCCGTAATCACATGGCAATCACGCAACGTTCCAAGGCTGTCAAAAAGGGCGGTCGCATGCCGGCGCATCCTCTTCCAATCTTTGTGGGGATCGATGGCGCGGAATCCATCCGCCATGGAGCGGCATCGGCGAAGAGCCACACGAAGATCATGGACAGCTTCGCTGTTAAAGCCGTCCGCAGCTTTGTCAGCTTCCCTTGGAATCTGGTTCATCCAATGGACCAGGCCAGAGTCTTTGTGAATTGGACGTTTGGAAGTCACAGGCAAAGCTCTACGAGATGCGCACATTTTTAAGGTTAACAGTTCAGCTTTGCATTGCGCCAAAACAATTAGCTATGAGAGAGCAAATGAAGAGGTGCGGGCCGGCAGCTAGCGGACAGACGCGAGGCGCCGCCGTCCTTGCATGCGCATAAGGATTTCAGCTTGCCTTCTGCTTTTCACCGCGAGTTGGTCCACCGCCGCATCAATCATCTTGGCGATTTGCCTGGAATACGGTGAAAGACGAGCTTCTGCAAGGCGCTTTCTGGCCTGTTGAGGAGAAAACCAGCTTGGATTGCGTCCGCTTTCCTGCGGGTCCTCAGTGCTGTGGACTTCCATGAGAAAAGCTGCGATACGGACTTCCCGGGTAAGAGAATCGTGTCCTAGCGTACGCTTGGTGTCGAGGTAGTGGCCGAAATGGGTTTCTTCAATTCTGCCGCGAACGCCTGCTTCTTCCCAGGCTTCGCGGGCGGCGCTTTCACTGGGTGACAAGCTCGGGCAGAGCCTTCCCTTGGGAAAAGTCCATTTTCCTGAGCTGGTATTTACGAGCAGGAATTCCACAGATGAGCCGCTCAGCCGATAACAGACGGCGGCAACCTGAACCGGCAGCTCCGTGCCCATTGCAAGCCGCGCCAAACCAGCAAAAAATCGCGCCACCGAGCCCTCCTTGATGCAGCGGAGCAGCGGCCTCTAAAACATGGCTGCACAACATCCGCTGCAGTCACCTTATGGTAATTAGATGGGGTAAATCAATAACTTTGGTAATACCCCCCGGAACTTTTCACCAGAGTTTAACCTTGCATACACAAATGGCGGGGATTTCGGCAGAGCAGTCAACTGTCAGGGCCGGAAACGGTGCTGCTGGTCGCCTTGCGCCAGTGCCATTATTCGTGAGCTCTGGATAGGGCAGAGGAGCGCTGTTGCAATGTTGCCGGATCACCTGAGTGAAGCTGATAGACGTCTTCACACAAGGCGCGCAAAACTTCAGCCACACTCCATGCCTGTGCGAAGCAACCGCGAGGTTGATGCGGAGCGTCACCATCAAAGATTTCTGAAATCTGTCCCACGCCGGCTTCGGTCAGGTGTTTTTCAACGCCGCGCAACAGATCATGCGCGCGGGATCGCGACTGCGCGGAGCCCCCATTCACTTTCACATACGCCGAAATGAACGGTCCCAGCAGCCACGGCCACACCGTGCCCTGATGGTAAGCCGAATCCCGGCTGCGTTGATCGCCTTGGTAGGCGCCTCGGTATTGCGGGTCGGCGGGGCTCAGGGTCCGCAGCCCGACCGGCGTGAGTAGTTCACGTTCCACAGTTCCTACTACGGCACGGGCACGTTCCGCAGAGAGCATGGAGTGATGCAGGCTGACTGCGAATATCTGGTTCGGGCGCATCGACCCGTCCGGCCGGCCATCATTGACCACGTCGTATAAACACCGAAGATCGTTGTTCCAAAAAATACGATTGAATGTCTCACTGGCAAGTGACGCCAGGCCCGAGTATTGCTTCCTCCGGTCTTCATCCTCGAATCGCGCCGCCAAATCTTCCATGATGCGCAGAGCGTTATACCAGAGCGCCTGAATCTCAACCGGCTTGCCGCTGCGCGGAGTCACCACCCAGCCGCCAATCTTGGCATCCATCCAGGTGAGTTGCGCGCCGGGAGCGCCGGCATTGAGCAGGCCATTTTCTTCCGCCTTGATGTTGTAGCGCGTTCCATTGATGTGGAAGTCAATGATCTGAGTGAATACCGGATAGAGTTCCTGGCGCAGAAAATCATAATCGTTGGTTGCCGCCGCATAGGCGCGGGCAGCTTCAAAGAACCACAGCGTGGCATCTACGGTGTTGAATTCCGCTTTCTCACCTGAATCGACAAAGCGGTTCGGTAGCATGCCCATATCTGTGTGGCGGGCAAAGTTTCGCAAGATGCTTTTGGCTATGCCGGTGCGTCCGGTAAAAAGAGTGAGACCAGGCAGAGAAATCATAGTGTCGCGACCCCAGTCTGTGAACCAGGGATAACCCGCAATCACAGTCCACTCTTCGCCGCGGCGCACCAGGAATTGGTCTGCCGCGACGGTCAGCGCGCGGACCAGCGGATCGTCCACGGGGGACGAAGCAACCAGCTCACACCGTCGTTGCAACTCCGCTTTGCGAACCGCAGCGGCCTGACGAATATCCTTCTGTTCAGTAGAGGCAATTATTGTTGCGCATTGTTTCTCGCTAAGCTTCCATGTAAGCACAAACGGATTGAACAGGTCCTCCAGAAAGTCGAGACCGCGTTCCTGCTCCACGCAGTAAAAAAAATCCCTGTACCAATAGTTTTGTTCCTGAAGTTGCGCGGTGTCATGGGCGAAGTAGAGTCGCGGCAAATCCGCGTATGGCTGCAGGCTGGCAAGATTTGGCGCGATTTCGATGGCACGGTTCAAATCGCTATTCTCGTGCGTGGTGGAATGATAATCGCGAAACGCAACCAGCGGCCGCACTTCCAGCACTATCGCGGACGCGTGAAGCGCTTGCAGCAGCCTATACTCAACTTGCACGGTGTTGCTGCCCTGCGGCATAAAGACGGCTTTTTCCAGGCGCACGCCTTCTGCTTCAAAGGTCCACGTTGGAAAAGGACCCAGCCGAAAATTGCTCAGTAATAAATATCCTTCAGGATGAATCGCGCCTGCGTATTCGTTAGTTGAAAGCTCGATCCTACGGCCGCCAAGAACGAGCGTTTCTTCCAACTTGGAGAGCAGAAGCGTGCGTCCGCCCGGCGGGTTGAGTGCTGCCGTAAGCAGTCCGTGGTAGCGCCGCGTATTGGCGCCGGCGATGGTGCCGCAGGCAAACCCACCCAGTCCATTCGTCTCAAGCCACTCATGGCGCAGGCCAGCTTGCAGATCAGTGCAGACCCTTTTGTCAAAACTAATCACGTATATGCCACGTTGGCTCCGGTGTTCGCGACGATAAGTTTTCGAGGGCGTCGAGCTCGCGCGACCATGCGGGCGGTTCCCGCTACGCATTTTCGAGCGGTAGCTGCAGCGAGCGAGATCAATATACGACGCAGGGCGGCTAAACTACCTGCTGGAGTAATTCCAGAACGGTGTTTTTCAGCCGCACAGGATCGGCGATTTCCGAGCCTTCAGCGATCAGGGCCGTCTCAAAGAGAAGTTCAACGGAGCGATCGAGTGACGGGTCCTCGTTATTCGCCTGATAGCGGTCATACAATCGCGCAACGATTGGATGGCCAGGATTGAGTTCCATGATGCGCCGCTGCTTGGGACCACCACCCTTACCCTTCTGCAGCAGGCGCTCCAAATGCGGGCTGTACTCATGTTCCTCGGTCACAAGGCAGGCAGGCGAATCGACCAGCCGCGTGGATAGCCGTATCTGCTTCACGTATTCATCCACTCTCTTCTGGCAAGCCTGAAGAAAGCCTGCATATTCTTCTTCTTTTTTCTTGACCTGCTCCTCAAGCTCTTTTTTCTCTTCTTCCGTTCCAAAGTTAACTTTGCCTTTGGTGACGGATTTTAAGCGCTTTCCGTCAACCTCGTGAAGATGCTCTGCCACCAATTCATCCACCGGGTCATTCAGGTAGAGAACTTCATAGCTTTTCTGTTTTGGAACTTCAAGATGCGGAGAGTTTTCAATTACTTTGCGCGACTCGCCGGTCAGGTACAGAATCTCAGTCTGTTCTGGCTTCATCCTCTCGATATATGCTTTCAACGTGGTCAGCTCTTTGGGATCATGAGAGGACTGGAAAAGGAGCAGCGGAACCAGCTTTTCCTTATTTTCATAATCCGAGCTGACGCCCTCCTTTACCGCCCTTCCAAATTCGTTCCAGAATTTGGTGTAGGTCTCGGGCTCCTGTTCCCGCATTTCGGTGAGCGCTTCCAGCACCTTGCGTGTGAGCCACTTGCGAATCTGCGCAATGTGACGGTCCTGTTGCAGGCGCTGGCGGGAAATATTGAGCGGCAAGTCGGTGGAGTCCACAACGCCCTTCATAAAGCGAAGATACCTGGGCAGCAAGTCCTCACATTTGTCCATTACCATCACGCGCCGGGCATACAGCCGCAGGCCGGCCTCGGAGCCATGGTAAAAGAGATCATGCGGAGCGTGCGAAGGAATAAAGAGCAACGCTTCGTACTCGACGGTACCTTCGGCTTTTAGCGGCAGTCTCTTCAGGGGTTCGGTCCAATCGTTGGAAAGATGTTTATAGAAATCGTTATAGTCGCTTTCACTCACCTCTGAACGGCTGCGTGTCCAGATCGGCTTCATTGAGTTCAGCGTCTTAGTTTCGGTTTTCTTTGCTTCTTCCTCGCTCTCCCCCGGTTCCTGACGCGGACCTTCATAGATAATCGGATAGGCAATGAAGTCTGAGTACTTGTGGACGACCATCGAGAGCTTCCAGCGATCGGTATAGTCCTCTATGCCATTGTCATGATCAGGCTCTTTGAGATGCAGAATGATGTCAGTCCCGCAGGCAGTCTTTTCGGCATCCGCCACTGTATACGAGCCATCACCGACGGATTCCCACCTGCTGGCACCCACTTCACCGGCCCGGCGGGTCACGATGGTGACTGTGTCTGACACCATGAACGCTGAATAGAAACCAACTCCAAATTGTCCGATCAACTCGGCCATAGCTTCAGCGGATTGCGATTCTTTCATTCGCTTGCGCAACTCACGCGTTCCGGAGCGGGCGATTGTGCCGATATGTTCTATGAGTTCCTGCCGGCTCATCCCAGTACCGGTATCGCTGATGGTCAAGGTCCGCGTTGTTGGATCTGGCTTCAGACGAATCTCATAGGCATGCCCCTCCTCCAGCAGCTTCGGGTTGGTCAACGCTTCAAATCGCAACCTGTCCAAGGCGTCCGACGCGTTGGAAATCAACTCCCTCAGAAATATTTCCTTCTGTGTATAGAGAGAATGAATCATCAGGTTGAGAAGCTGAGTAGTTTCAGCCTGGAATTGGAATGACTCAATAGCGGGCGCAGTTGACATGACCTAGCTCCATGGAAATAGATTGTGCAAGCATGCTGAAGCGTGCTGTATTTTCAACGATTGCAGGCAACTATTTTACCGTAAGCACGCGCTGCATTGACAATGGCTTGAAAGTATATGCAAACCCATTTATTGCGTTTTTTCCCTTTATGGAACTGGCCCTCAGGTAGTCTCGTCCAGATGCGGAACTGAGGGAGGGAAGATCTTCTGCACACCAAGACCATATTGGGTGCTCGATGGCCTTTTGCTCGATGGCCTTTAAGGGCAAGGGTCGAGACCGCGTCTCAATCAACTATGTGAAAGTTAAAGCGAAGAGATGACAAACCCCTTGAAGATGAAAGGTTGTTCCGTTCATCAAGCTGGGGGTGAGGAAAAATCATTCAAGCGGCGCCGTTTATACAAGATTATGCTCGCTGCAGCCGACACGTTCAGTGATTCCACGTCTGCCGCCGTGGGAATCCGCACACGTAGCCTGGCCGCGTGCATCAGCGGCGCGGAACAGCCATTCCGTTCGCTGCCGAAGGCAATGAAGAGGCGGCCGGCACTTGAGGATAGTTCGTCGATTGTAGTGTTTGCATGAGGATCTGTTACCGCAATCGTAAAATTCCTTTGATTGCAGAACTGAAGTAGTTCGTCTGTCGAAGCGACAACGATCGGTATCGAGAAAAGGAAGCCTCGACTGGCACGGATGAGTCTGCGGTCGTAAATATCAACGGGCTCCAGGTTCGTAAGAACGATACCTCCCATTCCAAAAGCGACAGCTGTCCTTATGATTGCGCCGACATTTCCTGAAATACTTAAATCCTCAACGATTACGATATCTCGAGGGCCGTTGGCAAGGTTTTCCATGGTATTACGCTGTGGCGTTTTGGCAATTGCAAAGACTCGAGAGAGCTTGTCATTCTCGAAAATCTTCTTGCAAGTCCTCTTGGCTACCTCATAGATTTTCGTGCCAGGCGCCAGCTTATTTTTTAGATCGCTTGAAATTACTTCGTCTCCGGCGTGAAAGATTGACTCGATGACGATCCCAGCGGAGATTGCGCGAAGTATATTGTCTTCGTCATCGATCAGGAAGAGGTTGAGCGCACTTCTCTGCTTGCGATCCAAGAGTTGACGAATTAAAGATGCGCAAGGATGCAGAAGCGAATCCACAATGTTTGTAGAACTATTCACGCTAATGAAACCTTATGGCGTCCCCGATGGGATTTGAACCCGTGTTACCGCCGTGAAAGGGCGTAATTTCCACGATAATTCAACGAGTTGGCAGTATAGCAGGCGCACGGGCGGGTACCGTAAAGACTGCTAAAGACGGTTCAGCCGATATATTCTTGTGTACACGCTGCCGGCGTTCTTTCAAAAGGCATTGCCGGGATAAAGAAGTCTTTGACTGAAGGCGGGGCGCCGGCTTCGATAGCATATTTACATTGTCCGACTTTCTCTATTGAATAGCTTTCAGGATCGCCATCAGGACCTTGTCCACACTCTCTTTTTCGCTTTCAAGATCGGTCCTGCACTCGACCCCCGGTGAAAGCGGGGGTTCATATGGATCATCGATTCCAGTGAAGCCGCGCACCTCGCCGGCGCGCGCTCTTTTGTACAAACCTTTGGGATCGCGCCGTTCACAAACTTCCAGTGGCGCATTCACGAACACTTCCAGAAATCTTCCCATGGTTGCGCGAATCTCGTCGCGGACCGCGCGATAGGGCGAGATGGCTGAAACCAGAGCGACCACCCCGTTGCGGGTGAGTAAATGGGCCACAAACCCGATCCGGCGGATATTTTCATCACGCTCGGCCTTGCTGAATCCCAAATCTCGGCTCAGGTGCTTGCGTATGATGTCGCCATCCAGCATTTCCACGCGGATGCCACGCGCCAACAGTTCAGTATGCACCGCCTTGCAAATCGTTGTTTTGCCGGAACCGCTCAGCCCTGTGATCCAGACAATGATTCCCTGGCTGTCACCGTTGCGTGCAGCGGGTGCGGGGAATGCGCTCAACAAGGCCGTGTCTTCCGCGAGCGGATCGGAAATGATGCCTGCGGCCAATGTAGCGTTGGAAATGGGATGGACAACAATGAAGCTTCCGCAGGTCTTATTGACCGTGTATGGATCGCACAAAATGGGTTTATGGGTTTCAATTTCCGCTTCGCCGATTTCATTGCATTGCAACGAGTCCGCCTGTATCTGACTCAATGTATCCAGATTAATCTTGTGCAGCAGTTTGACCACGCTCATGCACGCCATTTGCGTCGTGTGCCTGAGCAAATAGGGCTCGTTGACTTTCATAGGCAAGGTCGACATCCAGATGAGCTTTGCCCGGAAACGTTTTGACGGCGCTGGGGCTCGCCGTGGATCGCAGAGCATGTCGCCGCGTCCCAGGTCGAGGTGTTGTCGCAGTGAAACTATCACGGACATGGGCGCGAACGCGTGATCAAGGTCTTCTTTATAGTTAAGGATGCGGTCAATGATGGCCTGCCGTCCAGAGGGCAAAGCAAGCACTTCTGCGTTGGGCCGGAGATCCCCGGAAGCAATAGTTCCAGCGTATCCTCTGAAGTCCTGTCCGGAACGGATTACCATTTGCACAGGAAAACGGAAAGTTGCAGAGCTGTCGTTCTCGTGAATCTGGATCGACTCCAGTGTCTCCAGAAGCGGACGGCCTTCATACCACGGCATCTTCCCACTTGGCGCAATCACGTTATCACCTTCCAGAGCGCTGATGGGAATGAACTCGATTTCCTGTAATTGCATGGGAGAAGCGAATTCCATGAAGCTCTGCCGGATGCGCGCGAATACTTCCGGATCGAAACCGACGAGGTCCATTTTATTGACCGCAACAATGATGTTCCTGATCCCAAGCAGCCACGCTATATAAGCATGGCGGCGCGTCTGGATCAGAATGCCTTTGCGCGCATCCACAAGCAACACGGCAACGTCGGCGTTCGATGCTCCCGTAACCATATTACGCGTATATTGCTCGTGCCCTGGTGTATCGGCAATAATGAATTTACGGCGAGGAGTGGAGAAATAGCGGTAAGCGACGTCTATCGTGATGCCTTGCTCACGTTCAGCCTTCAGGCCATCAGTGATATGAGAAGGATCGAATTTAAATCCATTCACAGATGGAAGCTTCTGCAACGAAGCCAATTCATCTTCGTATACTCCGCCTGAATCGTGGAGAAGACGGCCTATCAAAGTAGATTTACCATCATCTACGCTGCCTGCGGTGAGGAAGCGCAAGAGACTGCGGACCGGCGCTGGAGAAACAGAATTCAGAAGTACCCCTCTCTTTTTTTCAGCTCCATCGAGCCTTCCTGGTCGTGATCAATAAGCCGGTTCTCGCGTTCCGAGCGCCGGATCGCTTTCAACTCGTCGATGATTCGGCTGATCGAGTCAGCTTCCGAACGGATGGCGCCGGAGCAATGACTACAGCCGAGAGAGCGCATGCGGCATCGTATAACTTCGGTCCGGTCAGAAGAGAGCCGCTCGCCTCCGTGCTCGGGAATGATCAACTTATCTCCGCGGACCACGACTTCGCGTTCTTTGGCAAAATACAACGGTACAACGGGAATCTCTTCACGGCGGATATATTCCCAGACGTCCAGCTCCGTCCAGTTGGAAAGCGGAAAGACGCGGACGCTCTGGCCTTTGTCGATTCTGCTGTTATAAAGGTTCCACAATTCAGGCCTCTGATTTTTAGGGTCCCATTGGCCGAAGGCGTCGCGAAAGGAAAAAATGCGCTCCTTGGCGCGAGATTTTTCCTCGTCCCTGCGCGCTCCGCCGATTGCGGCGTCAATTCCATTTTGAGACAACGAATCGAGCAGGGCTTTGGTCTTGAGCAGGGCGCAGCATTTACTTGGGCCCAGCCGGAAAGGATTGGCGCCCATCGCGATAGCCTCATGATTGGTATGGACTATCAGCTTCACGCCCAGTTCGCTGCAGGTACGATCACGAAACTCGATCATTTCACGGAATTTATAAGTAGTATCGATATGCAGGAAAGGAAAAGGAATCGGAGCTGGATAAAATGATTTTTGGGCCAGGCGAAGCATTACAGAAGAATCTTTGCCGATGGAATACAAGAGAGCAGGGCGGGAAAACTCTGCCGCCGCTTCGCGGAGAATGTAGATGCTCTCGGCTTCAAGAGCATCAAGGTGGGATAGATTATGGTTGCCCATGATTCCAATAACTCTCAATTCAAGCAGGAAGAAATAGCGCTTATGAAATTCCAATCTTTCTGAATAAAACCTGGGACTCTCATTCTTTACCCCGTGAAATCTTTCTTTTTCCCGTGCATTTTCACCTATTTTCGCCCTGACCACGTCCGAAAATTGAGAATTCGCGGCAAGTCGTCAAGAGCGTTTCCCGAATAGCAGAATGCACGATCATCCCAGTAAACCGTCGCCACGGGTTTTGAGCCGTCTGTTTGATAAGCGGAGTTGCAATTGATCTCATCAAAAGGAATATCATGCTCAATCAGGTAGGGGCGGAGTTCATCGATGCCGCGGGTGGTATAGACAATAATTTTCCATTCCTGGCTGCGCAGTTGGCGCAAGGCCGCGATTACATCCTGCCGCGGCGAACCCAAAATTCCCGTGCCCTTCCAGCCGTCGTAATCGGCAATAACGCCGTCAAAATCAACTGCTATCGTTGGATGCCTGCCGTTGCTTCCCGATTCATTGCCTTGCATTGGACGAATCACGCCTCCAATCCCATTGTTCCATTGAAATAAATGAAGTCATGCCTAGCGCAGCAAGCCTGACTCAAATTGCCGCAATCCCTTTCCCAAGCAAAAGAGCGCCCAATAATATCGTGCAGTAAAGCAGCGCTTTGCGAAGCACGTTCACAGATAAGCCAAGGGAAACACGGGACCCCATGTATACTCCGACCAGTCCGGCCGGGACAAGCCGCGCAAGGGCGTTAAAATCGCAGCTTCCGGCGTGGATCCCTCCTGCCGTGGCCGAAATGATCAATCCGAACAGCAGATTCGTTCCCACGACCAAAGCAGGTGATAGCTCAGTGAGATTGAATAGCATGACTGTTCCAAGCGCGCCCGCTCCGGCCGAAGAAAAGCCGGTTTCGATGCCGAGGATAAAGCTGAAAAGCGG
>DASXIL010000442.1:0-5334 GCA_036497985.1 Candidatus Angelobacter sp.
ACAATGCAACCATCGATTCGGTTTTTGTCAGCGGTACGGCAGTCAATATCCGGATTTATGGCACGGGCGGAACAAGCTCAAGTTACACCGCATGGAAGATGAAGGACCAGGGCGGCACCAGGACCATTCCAGCCCAAACCATTACCGCAGTCGATGACACCGGCGGCGCGGCTCCGCAGATCAGTACGAATTACTGGATCAGCTATGACTTTAACGCCGCTACACATCGCGCCTGGGCCAATTACAACAATTACGTTCAGGCCGTCTATCGCGGACAAATGCGCGTTGGGTTGATGACCACAGTCAATAGCTCAAATACCCGCGGCACTTCCGGCGGACTGGGCGATTCCGGTTCCGGCGGCTCTGGTTCGGGAAACCGCAAGCTTCCTCAAATGTAAAAAAATCGGCTCTTAGCTCTTAGCTTTTGGCCTTTAGCCAAAAATGTGTGCCACTGCTTTAGCTGCGCCAATGGCCAATGGCTAAGAGCTAAAAGCCACAGTCGGAGAACTCATGAAAAAACTTTTCTTGTTCCTTTCAGTCTCGCTCTGTTCACTCAGTTTCCACGGTCAGAATTTAACGACTGTGAGCGCGTCCAATATCACCGATATCAACGGAACCAAGCTCGCTGCCGGCCAGCTCTGCTTCCTGATTACGGACCAGCAGGACAACCCCATTTCCGTGTCGATCGGCGGCGGCGGGCAGGCCTTGAGGCGCGGTTATTGCTCTCCTGTGGCGGCCGGCGCGGTGACTTTGTTTACCGTGCCGAACCCAGCGTCTACTCTGCCCTCTGGAATCTACTATCGCGTCACGGTGAAAGACTCCAGCACCGGGCAGGAAGTGTTGAGATATACCGGAGTCTCGTTCAGCGGAAGCACGTTTAACTTTGATAATTATGCGCCGGTAAACCTGGGCAGTTTGGCTCCGCTCACCGGCAATAGCATTTCCGGCAATCTGGCGGTGAGCGGAAACGTGGCCGCCACAGGAACAGTCACGGGATCAAACATTCCTTCCAGCATCCTTCAGCAGATTTTCAATGCAGGCGTGGGACTTACGCAACGCACGGCCTTCAACTGCCTGGCGGGAGTGGCTTGCTCTGACAATCTCGCAACCTCGCGCACGGATGTACGCCTGGGCTCGCTTACCACGATCACCTTCTCAGCCACGCCAACGTTCGACGCATCCACGGCGGCCAGCTTCAAATTAACGCTCACGGGGAACGTTGCCAGCTCAACGCTGAGCAATGCCGTGGCGGGTGAGCCGATCAGCTTTGAAATCTGCCAGGATGCGACCGGCGGCCGCGCTTTTGTTCCGCCGGCTAATGTTTTGAACATGGGGACCATTGTGAGCACAGCCAACGCTTGCAGTACGCAGGAATTCTGGTTTGACGGATCGAATGCGGTATCTTCCGGGCCGATGCAGAGCAATGGCGGATCAATTATTCCAGGCACGCTATCCGTGGCAGGAACGTCGACATTGGCCAATGTGAATCTGGGCGCGGCCAATACACTTGGCGTTGCGACGATAAAGCAGGTTTCCGCTACCAATGCATTTAATATTGCAGACAATCTCGGAGTAAGCCATTTCTTTATCTCAAACTCTTCGCCATACATCAACACCTTTGTGCAGGGCAATGGCTCAGGAAGTATATTTCTCGGGTCTGCGGTAAAAATGAATGTTGCGGATACTACGGGAACTATTACAACAGCCGGGGGTATTGTCTTCCAAACGGCTTCACAAACATTACCGGGTACACTGGCAAATGATACGGCGGGTGGGCTCCTGTTCACATCGAACGCGGGAAAAAGTATCCAATTCAACAACTCGAATGGCCATCTGTTTTTGAATGGGCCTGGTGCTGTCGTAGGATTCACAGGTGCAACTTCAGGGCAAACATTTCTGCAGGGCCCCGCTATAGGTGTGGGCAACACGTTAGGCCTTCCCAATGCAAATGATACTCTCGTTGCTCGGACAACCACAGACACTCTAACTAATAAGACGCTGACAAGTCCGGCGATTTCTGATCCCACGATCAGCGGCAACACAAACGTAAAGCGGATTAAAGCCAACCAGGGATCGGCTCTCGTGGTCGGGGACATTGGAGGTTTGAGCGCCGCATGGGGATCAACTGCAAGTGTTTCATCTGTGGTTGGAAACGATGTGATCGGTCAGATCAGTATTCTTTCTAACGGAACGGGCCAAAATATCAATGCTGGTTTTACTCTTACGTTTCATGATGGGAGTTGGACAACCCCGCCGATCTGTCTTGCGGTCAGGGGAGACGGCTTTGCACCGCAAGGCATCATGATCGCAAACGCAGCGACTGCAACAAACGTTTCATTTTTCTTCAACGCAGTTCCAGTCGCAGGAACCACTTATACATTGAATTTCATTTGCGTCGGAAAGTAATCGGGAAGATGGTGGACTGTGATCGGTTTACTGTCGATCAAAGAACGAGGGTTGTTGGATATGGGAGGCGGCGCTTTCAGGCGCAGCTTTTTCATTCAGTCGCCGAACAAGTGGTTGCCGTTCGACACCCACACCCTGATGCTGTTTGCTAATTGGTTCCGGGTGGGTGATCGGAAATTGAGTGCTCGGCGGAGCCATTCGTCTCAACCTTCTCTCTCTCTCTCTCTCTTATTGATGGACTCTTCGGGCATTAGTAAGAAGACCATACCGCACCAAGGTTTTCTCAATCACCACGTCCTGAGAAAAGTGTGCTGCGATTTTTCGACCAGCATCACCCATCCGAGTGCGCAAATCTGTATTTCCTAGAAGCACTTTAATCGTTAGTGCGAGATCGTCTGAATTGCGGGCAGGAACAAGCATTCCGTTTACGTAGTGCTGGACAACATCGCGGCAACCGGGAACATCGGTCGTGACAATCGGACGACCACAGGCGGCGGCTTCAATGAGAACTTTTGGGATGCCCTCACGGTATGACGGTAAGCAGATGATAGAAGCTTGGGGAAGAACATTTTGCATGTCGCTCATCTTGCCCCACCATTCAATCGAGTCTGAGTCGTTCCACGCGGCAATTTGAGAGCGTGGGATAGCAGACGGGCTGCCTTCGTCGGTATCGCCAACAATAACAAATCGTGCTTTAACTCCGGTGGACGTGAGAAGCTCGGCGGCTGCCACAAATTCAGCCACGCCTTTGTTCCAGAGCAAACGCGACGGCAGCATGACGATGGGAACGCCTGACGGTTGTTGAGATGGCTTGAACAATTCCAAGTCAACACCGGAGCCCATAATGACCTCGGTGTTTTCTTCGGACATGCCAAGAGTATTGACGGCGAAGTCACGATCCTCGAAGTTTTGCAGGATGGTAAAAGCGTTTGGCCGATTGAGTAGATACCGCATTGTGTTCCAAATTGCAGTTCGCAGAATCATAGCCTTGGGCGATTTAGAAGATGCAAGATATCCAAGACCAGCAAAAGCATTCACGATTTTCAGCGGTAATCCCAATGCTGCGATGTTGCCATACAGAACCGGCTTGAGTGCGACGTGATGAACGATGTCAGGCTGTTCCCGGCGATAGATGCCTCTCAGTTCGGAGATGGCGCGGAGCTCATTGAGCGGAGAGCGTTTCTCGCGTTTCAGGTGCTCAAGGGGGATCAAGCTAAGACCAGCATTAATAATCTGCTGGCCTTGGGCTCCTACTCTGGTCGCAACTACAACCTCAAAGCCTTCCCGGAGCGCAGCAAGGGCTAGCGGTAAGCGGTGGGAGAGAAAGTACCAATCATCGGCAACAACAAAAAGCAGTTTCATTCGGAAGCATCTGGGGTGGTGTCATTCCAACAGCAATGTACTAAGGAAAAGAATAGCAGACCCTGCAGATCACCACGGCCCTAATTTTTGCGGATCTTTTACGCAGTAGAGAGCCTTAACGAATCTGCGTCGAGTTACGTCGCGCCACCAGAACGACATTGGCTGCGATCAAATCATCGTCGGTGGCATTGATAAATCTAGCGGCAAGGGATGGGCGGGCGCGTTCAACCACTCCCATGGCTGCGATCCTGATCTCGCCTGGCAATAGATCCATGCGGCTGGATGGAATCTCATGCTTGATTCCAGTGACATACTGCGCAAAGGTTTCTACCTTAAAGCCGAGGGTTTCCAGGTGATTCACGTAGGCGCTAAGGCGGACGCGGTTGGGCCCGCCTTGCCAGCGCAGGGGTGCATACATGGCGTCCGATAATTCCAGAAACTTCAGATCGTGGAATGATTCGGAAAACTGGCCATGGTCGCGAAAGTCGATGTTATGGATCATGACTCCATCGGGGTTGAGGGCCCGCGCCATGCTGGTGAGAGCAGACAAGGGATCATAGACGTGTTCCAGAGTGGCCACGGAGACGATGTAGTCATACCCATGGTTGGCGGCAAAGAACTTTTCTGCCGCCGCCTTTTCTCCGCGGTATCGCTGGAGACCGGCGAAGGACGACTCAGCAAATGTTTCGTCCGCCATGCCATTTCTTAGGCCGGGATGTGCGACGACCATGGCCCGGTTTACGTCTCTCTGGAGTTGCGAATCAGGAAAAGAGAAGCGGTCCGGCAGGTCAACATGAGAGCAGCCATGGGCAAGAAAAAGCAAGCCGAGCGCGCAAGATTCTCCGGGACCGACATCGGCGACTTTCCCCTGGAAACGCTCAATGCCGGTGACCGACTTAAACAAGGCAAAAACATCTTGAGCGTGTTGAACCGCCTCTGCGGCAGAAACCGTGTAGGAACCAGACATGGTTTTTCCGGTCAGGTGTATCAGCGCGGAGCAGAACACGCGATAGCCCGCCAGCGTGCAATAGCGCAGCCAGAAGCTTTTGCTGGTGGCGGACTTGATGCGGGTCTTAATCGGCTGAAGGGCAATTCTCAGGCTGGGAATGCTGATTGCCATGGACCTACGCTTTCTTCTGAACGATGGCACCACCTCCTCTACGCTGGCAAAAGCCAAGGAGAAGGCTAAGCTGCTGCTAGTAACGGTAGAAGATATTTTACACGGCAGCAGAAATACCCGGTGAGGCGATGCTTCCATTCAGGGTGAAAAACCGCAAGAGCTAAGGTATAGAGCGGATGAGGCGTTCACTGGATGGGTTAAGCCGAGGCGGGAGTGCGCACGAAAACATATTCATTCATCCGGATGATCCGCCCAAAAGGGCGCAGGGCTTTCAAGGTAAAGCCTCGCTTCTGGTAGAAAGAAATTACGTCTGATGGTGCGGCAAACTCGAAGGGGTATCCTCCGGCCCAATCCACGATATCGTGCCAGGCCGACATGCCGCGTTTCACTTTCCAGTTCTTCCAATCCGGGATTACGCGATGCGGGCGCAGTAATAATTTCGGCAA
>DASXIL010000443.1:0-4813 GCA_036497985.1 Candidatus Angelobacter sp.
CCCCGTTCTTCATGTGTAAAAGCCGGCGGCAATGCATGCAGCGCGGCAATCTCCATGATGCGGTCGGTCGAATCCACCAACACGCCGGTCGGCATGTTGCGCAGCACCATCACGCGTGATGGGTTCGACGCGGGCAGCTGAAAATGCTGCGCAGCATCCACTACAAAATACGTGGTGCCATTCCGCTCCAGCGTGTACTTCAACTTGGCGATCTGTGCCGAGATTCCGCCCAGTTTAAACGGATGCAGATCATCCATGCCTCGGATTTCCTTGACCGCACCCGCGGCAATGGCAAGCTTGTACCCGCCCACAGCAAACACGATCACGTCTTCACGTGCTGCTTTCACTTCTGGCCGCAGCTGTTTCAAGGGCTTCACAAGGCCCCCACTTTTGCCGCGCCAAAAATGTATAAAACTCGCTTCTCAATTCCCTGATAGATCGCTTCCATCGGCAGGACCTGATCTACGGCGCCAGTCTTAATGGCCTCCTGCGGCATGCCAAAAATCACCGCCGTCGATTCATCCTGCGCAATCACATGCCCGCCCACGGAGCGGACCGTCTGCGCGCCCTTGGCGCCGTCATTTCCCATCCCCGTCAGAATCACGCCGATCGTCATTGGCCCGGCATACTCCGCCGCGCTTTCAAAAGTGAGATCGGCGCAAGGACGATAACCGCTCACGCGCGGGCCATCGTCAAGGGAAATTCTGCCCGTAGGCGAAACGCGCAGGTGATGCGAACCGGGGCAAACATAAAGCTGGCCCGGAACAATAATTTCGCCGGCTTCCGCCTCTTTCACCTTGATCTGTGACACTTCCGCCAGCTGACTGCTGAACTGGGCGGTAAAGTTTCCTGGCATATGCTGCACCAGAATCACCGCTCCCGGAAAATCCTTGGGGAAGTTCGGTATGAACTTCATCAGCGTGGCCGGCCCGCCGGTGGACGATGCCAATAGGATGAGCGGAAATTTCCCGGCGCTCTTGGCCGCGGCATTTACCGCTGCGCGGACTTCCTGCAGTCCGTTGTCACCATTCTTTGAAGCAGGCTCCACTCGCGGTAACGAAGAAGCCACCTCATGCTGCAACTTCGAACGCGTTGCCGTGCGAACCACGCGAACTTTCGCCGCCATTTTCAGCTTGCGGCACAATTCTTCTTTCACCGAGCTCATGTCCAAATCAACGCCGCCGCTTGGCTTCGCCACAAAATCAATCGCGCCCAGTTCCAGCGCTTTCAATGTAACATCCGCGCCTTCACGCGATTCCGAGCTCACAATCAGTATCGGCCTGGGATTGCTGGACATAATGATTTCAGTCGCCTGAAGGCCATCCACATGCGGCATATTAATGTCCATGCTGATGACGTCAGGCTTGAGCGTCTCGGTCTGAGTCACGGCGTCGCGTCCGTCACGGGCCTCACCGCACACCTCAAGCTGAGGATCAGCCGCAATAATGCCTTGCAACACCTTGCGCATGAACGCCGAATCGTCCACAATCAGCACCCGAGTTTTCTTGCCTAAGGTCATCTCTTTCGAAACTTTCTATCTATCCCGCCGCTGCCTTTTCAAGCGCTTGTCCTGCCGGAGAGCCAATTAGTCTGGCCACCGCTGCAATAAACTGGTCTTCCTGCACCGGCTTGGTCAGGAACGCCATTGCGCCTTCTTTCATTGCCAGATCACGATGCTTGGCGCCGGCGCGCGAAGTGACCACCATCACCGGAATATTGCGAGTCTGCGCGTCCTGCCGCAAATGCGATAAAAGTTCGTAGCCATTTGTCCGCGGCATTTCCAGATCGGTCACGACCAGGTCACACCGCGTTTGCGTTACGATCTCCAGCGCTTCCAATCCATCCGCCGCCAGCTTCACGCGGTAGCCGGCTTTCTCCAGCATGCGCCCAACAAACTTGCGCACGCTGATGGAGTCGTCCACCAGCACCACAAGTTTTTCTTCCGGAACAAAATCAATGGCTTCCTGCGGGATGGCGCCATGGGCCACTGCCGCTGCGCCAGGAGCGAAAATACGCGCTGCATTTGCACTGGTCATCAACGGACGGTGCTCAATGGCCTCGCCCGCAACCAGGCGGTTCACATCAATCAGCAGAATCAGGCTGCCATCCGGCGCGATAGTGGCTCCGGGAAACATCTTCAAATTGCGCAAGAACTCTCCCAGACTTTTGATAACGATTTCATCTTTACGGACAACATCTTCCACCACGATTCCCACTTGCCGGCCTGCAACATTTGCAATCACCATGCGGAAGTAACCGTTGATAGGTTGGATGGGCTCCAGCCCCAGCACGCTATCAAGCCGCACGATCTCCGTGACCACGTCGCGAACTTTCGTCAGCAGCTTGCCGCCAACTTCTTCAATTTCGTTGATCCGGAGTCGTCTGATCTCTTCCACGAATGACAGCGGCAGCGCAAACATTGAATTGCCGCAACGCACAAAGAGCGCCTGCGAGATAATGAGCGTGAGGGGAACTTTCAGCGTGAAGCGGGTGCCAAGCCCTTTTTGTGTTTCGACTTCAATCTCGCCATTGAGCAGCGCGAGATTCGACTTCACAACGTCCAGGCCAACGCCACGGCCCGCCAGCTCGGTTTTGCGCGGAGCTGTGGAGAAGCCGGGCTGGAAAAGCAAATCGAGTAAGTCGCGCTCGCCAAGTTCTGCCGCACTCTCGGCAGAAAGCAGGCCGTGTTCCACTGCGGTCTTGCGAACTTTCTCGTAATCGATGCCGCGGCCATCGTCTTCAACTTCAATATAAATATGGTTGCCGCGATGATAGGCACGCACGGCTACGTTGCCGGAGTCGCTCTTGCCCTGTTCGTAGCGTTCCTCGTCGCGCTCCAGGCCGTGGGCCACCGCGTTGCGAACCAGATGAATCAGCGGATCGGAAATCTGCTGGATGATGTTGTTGTCCAGCTCGGTCTCGGCGCCAGCCAGCGTGAGCTCCACTTTCTTGTTCACGGCCTTAGCGGCGTCGCGCACAGTGCGCGAGATACGCGTGTACAGGTTTCCGATCGGGACCATGCGCGCCTGCGTGATTTCATCCTGCAAGCGATGCGCCAGCTTGGTGAACTCATCAATGTCGCCGTCCACGCGGCGAACAAAGCCGTCGAGCTGGGTCAGAACTTCTGTGATGTCGGCGGAAATTTCTGTCAGCGAGCGAGAGAGGATATTGAAATCGTCATAGCGATCCATCTCCAGTTCGCTAAATTCGGCCAGAGAATGATCAAAAGAATGTGAATAACTGGAGTAACCGCTGCGCAGCGGAAAATCGTCTGAAGGTCTTGGCGTAGGAACAGAGTGTATGCGGCTGAACTCGTGCTTCTCCTGGAACTCTGAGACCTTGTCCTGCATGCGTGCCTTGGAAAAATTCAGCACGTCAGCCAGGCGTTCCAGTTCGGCCACGCGGCCCAGCATGCGCGTGCGGTTGATCACCAATTCGCCCACGGCGTTCATCATGCGGTCCAAACGTTCCAGGGCAATGCGCACGGACTTGGACTGCGGCATGGAAGCTGGCTCTTTGCGCATTAAATCTTCGTCGGCAAACTTTTCAATCCCTTCCGGCTTCTTGATTTCCGCCACTGTATGCGGAATCGCCGGAATCACTACGGGAGCTTGTACCTCAACAGTCGGCGCGGCCGCAGTCGTTGGGGCCGCGCCGGCATCAGAAAGATGGATCTCTTGCAGGTAGGCGGCTGGCGTTGTTTCTGCAGGCTCCGCAATTGCCGGAGCAGGAACATCTTTTACCGGAGCACCAGTGGTATTAGCAACTTGTTCTTCTCTTTCCGGAGGCACCAATCGCGCAATGCGCGAGAACAGTCCGTGGACAGAAGACTGCATCGCAGCTTCATCGGTCCACTGGTGATACAGGAACTTCTTGAGCGTATCCACCGCGTCAAGGCAGATGTCGATAATCTGGGCGCTCGGCCGCAGTTCGCCTTCGCGCAGCCGGCCAATCAAGTCTTCCGCGCGGTGCGCCACGTGCGATATCCGGTGCAGGCCAACTTGTGCCGCCGAGCCCTTCACCGTGTGCATGGCCCGTAACAGGCGGTGAATCTGCTCAGAACTGGGATTGGTCTCCAGCGACAGCAAGCAGTGAGTTATAACCTGCAAATGCTCTTCGGCTTCAGGGACGAAGAACTCCAGGACTTCAGCAGGAACTTCGCCATCTGCCGGCAGCGGCTCGTAAGGAATTTCCGCGACCGGCGCCGACGCTTCCAGAATCGAGTCGGACTTTTCCGCAGCTGCGGCGGAAGTGCTTCCGCTGGATGTCGGCTGGAGCCGTTCTTCCTGCTGCGGCACAGCCGAGGTCTGGAAGGCGAACGGATAACGCTGCTTGAAGATGCCGATGTCCTCGCCGGATTCCACCCCATTCGTGCTGATCATGATGAGGTCGGATTCAAGCAGCGCCACGGCTTCAGAAATAAATTCGACCAGCGGACCAGCGGCATCGGCAGCGATGGTGGCATTCATCGCGTACTGAAAGATGTGGGCCAGCTTGCCGGAAATTTCCGCAAAGAGCGGAAAACCATACGAAGCAGACGTCCCCGCAAGCGTGTGTGCCGCAATGTGCAGGCGCTCCACATCTTCCTGGCGTGGGTATGCGTCCTGCAGGATGCCGGAGTATTCCCGCAAAAACTGCAGGCGCTCCGACGCTTCCTGTAGGAAGATCTCCACGAATTCTGCCCCTTGACCGTTCAAGCCTTCTCCTGCGTTGTGGCGGCCCGCGCCAGATTGGCCGGCTTCTGGTAAATCCGCGCAGCGCGATAGATGTGCGTTTCAAACTTTACGTCGGCCCTGTTGATGGACTCTGCATG
>DASXIL010000444.1:0-4556 GCA_036497985.1 Candidatus Angelobacter sp.
GCGCCTGCGGCCTGCCCGACTGCGCGCTCTGTTCCCACGCGCGGCGAACCAAGATGCCTGCCAGTTCGGCCTTGGCGTGCATGTACAACGCACGACTGGAAAGGCAGGCACCCGTGATCAGGAGTAAAACGCAAACAATGCGTGTAGCTTTCACGGGAGCTCTCCTGCTTTGGCCCTGCGCGAAAACCGTTCTTGCGTGAAGCGTTTTTGTGTAAAAGCTTTTTTTGTGAAACCCAGGAGCACAAGTCCCGAGAGCAAAAGTGCGATGCCCAGAGTTTCAAGAAAAGCGTCGGCTGTGCCGGTGGCCGGGGCGCCAAAGACTTTCTCCATCTGCCAGCCTGCCGGCAATTCTGAAGGAACAGGAGCTGTGCCGGATTGTCCGCCGGGGTTGACCACAACTTCTTCAACCGCCACCAACGAAGTGAAACGTGTGACCAAGTGATAGCGGATGGCGTGGGCAATCACGTTCTGGCGAATCTCATCTTGCCCGGACTGAAGCCACCGATCCATTAGATCTTCCACGCGCTGCCGCGCCCAAAGCGTGGTGATGCCGGGATGGAAACTGGCCTTTCCCGCATCGAACGGAATCGTGGTTTCATAGGGCTCATCGCCTGCGCGCGCCGTGAGGTGCACAACGCCGGACCGGCCGCGGGTAATGTGTCCATAGACGAGCAAGGGCTGCGCCGCAAACAGATCAGGCAGATGCTCCGGGTAGACTTCCGCCACGTCCACGCCTTCAAACGAAAGCTTCACATCGGTGAGCACGGGATTCTCAATGGTTTCAAAGAGCCTCGTCATCTGGCTGCGGATTTCGTTGTTGTCCGCGATATGAGTAAATGTCCCCCGTCCGAACTGCGCCATCTTGGTAGCAAGGAAAAGATTGGGCTCGCTGCCAATGGCAACCGTATAGAGTCGCGCGTTACCCAGCTCGCTGCGGAGCGCGGCGAATATTTGTTCTTCATTGCCAAGATCGCCATCAGTAAGAAGAATAATGTGGCGAAGATAGCCGGGAAGCTGCGGTTTGCGCATGAGGTGAAGCAGCGCGGGCAGCATCTCTGTGCCGCCGCCGGCCTGTAGATGCTGCACATAACGGCGCGCCGCAGCCAGGTTATCGGCAGTGGCGGGGAGCGGCTCCGCCGCGAATTCACCATAACCGCTGCTGAAGGCCAGAATGCCAAAACGGTCCGTGGGCAAGAGCGTGTCTAGGGCCTGAAGCAGTGCTCCGCGCGCCTGCTCAATCGATGTGCCTTCCATGGAGCCGGACACATCAATCATGTAGAGCATTTCCACGGGCATGCGCTGTTTTGGAGGCACAGTGGGAGGAAAAGCCGCGAGCAGAAAATGGGTTTCACCAGAGTCGGCGGCAGGAGAGAGGAAAAGCGATACTTTGGGCTGCTTGCTTTCGGAGTCTTGAACTTCGAGGATGAAGTCCTTGTTAGGAATCGTCGTGCCTGTTGCCAGTTCTGCCCGCTGCCGGCCATCGGCCAGGCGATGCACATTTACCTGGTGCGAGACAGACTGGACGAAAGCGGAGTCAAAGCCGGGATCGAGATCCACGGCAACCGAGATGTCGTGCCCGGAACGACTGGCAGGATTGCGGACAAACGGAGTGATGCGCGATGCATCCGGAACGGCGTTTGTGTCCAACGCCCAGCCTGTTCCAAGATGGCCGATCGCCTGGGTTCCAGGAATGTAACGCGGCCCCACGACCATGGGGAACACCAGCCGCATCTTTCCCGCTTCCCATTGCAGCGGCTGAACGTAGCGCATGCGCACATCAATATGGTCGCCGGGCATGATATTGGCCACCGAAGCAGTAAAAATATTGGGACGCTCCTGCTCCAGCAAGGCGGTACGCTTGCCTTCAGACTTGGCCTGCGCGTAAACGCGTTTGGCTTCTTCGCGCTCACGGACCACGCTTTTGATCACTCGATTGCCGATGCGGATTTCCATGTCATAGACGGCTGCGTCGTGCGGCAGCGGGAAGACGTAAATCGCCTCAATGGGCGCGGCGCTGGAGTTGGCGTATTGCTGCGTCACAGTGGCGGAAGCCACAAGGCCACGCACATCGATGGCGGCGTCAGTATGAAGTAGAGGGATGGACTCATACTGTCCGGAAGCGCCCGAGCGGTAAAGCAGTGAGCCTTCTCCCACCTGCGATGGACTAAGCCCTGACTGCTGTACCTCAGACTGCTGGGTCTCGGATTGCTGGGCTATGGCTGGGCCTGTGAGAATGGCGAGTATGGCAAGAAGCACGATGCGCTTCCAGATTTCAATTTTGAACCGGCTGCGGGCGATGCGTTCCATGGTTCCCTCCAGCACTCCAAAGTGCAACTGCCTTCCACAGTGCAAGGCTTGTGCCCAATGATTTCCAGGGCAGGTAGATTGGAGATTCAATGAGTTAGCTGGATGGCGGGGATAAAACACAAGCAGCAGGTCTGTGGGCCAGAGTCCACGCTGTGGCAGGGCAAACACACAAGAGCGCGAGCCGTGGATAGCCTAGGCCTTACCTAAGCCGCCTGTACTTGAGTGATACAAGGCCCCGTGAAAAGCTTTTGTTTTCGATGAGCTCAAAATTACGCTGAGGGAAGCCGCTGGGAAAAAGCGGCAGGCCTTCACCGAGCAATACCGGCACCACGCCAAGATGGATTTCATCGACCAGATCGGCTTTCAGGAAGTCACGCGCAATTTCACCACCGCCCATCAGCCATATGTCCTTGCCCTTATGCTGACGTATTTCTTCTACCAGCGCTTGCGGTGATACGTTTGCAAACGTCTTGCCTTCGCGCTCACCCGGCGGTAGCGTGCGGGAAAGAACATATGTCTTCAACTTCGGGCCGAAGGCGCCTTCGCCCTGGGCTTTAGCTACGTCATAAGTCTTGCGGCCCATGATGCCGGTATCGATGGAGGCGAAGAACTCCGCCATGGAGAAATCTTTGGGCATAAACAGAAAATCGAATGTGCCATCCAGCCGGGCGATATAGCCATCAATGCTGATACCGAGAGCGAGAATAATTTTTCGCATGGCCCTGAATCTTACTCCAGATAACACACGCCAAAAGACTGGTCGCCGCATTCAGAGCAGCGGCCGCCTGACTGTTTGGGAGTAATCACCATGGGATGTTCGCAGGCGCTGCACGTTTCCCACGGCGAAATCTGCTGCGAGGTGAAACCATAGCGCTCCCGCAGAACTCTTTCTGCTTCGGCGACAATCCGCTGGCATTCCGCGGCGCTCAGAAGCTCATGCTTCGATGCCCAGGCTTGGCGATCGGCATAGTCGGGAAATTTTGGAGCTTCTCCCCATTGCCATGAAGGGTCTGTGGAGGTGCGGCTGCGGCCAAGCAGGTGCATATGAACGCGACGATGCTCCGGCCCAGACTTCATTCCGCGAGAACCAGATTTACTAGAACCAGGACCGCGTGGCGCAGCAGCAAAATTCAGCGCCCAGTTGCCGGCTTCCCAATAATTGATGCAGCCACTTTCGAGCTGGGGCAGCACTTTCAACATGGCCTGTCCGGCGGCCGCAACCAGAAACGACCAATCAGTAAGCTCGGCGGCAGTGAGCTCGCCGCGCTCCCAGACTTCACGCGGCGGCAGCACCAGCAGGTTGCCGCCATCTTCGCGGCCAACCAGAGCTGCGCCTTTTTCGGGCAGCGCGAGATGTCCACCAACGCAGGTAAAGAGTGTCCGTCCCAAGCGCGGGCTCCTTGTGTTCCAGAGTAGCAGAGGTATGCAAACGTCAGCAGCTCTGGGGAGCAGCTCTGCAATTCCAGCTCTGCTGCACAAGAGAGGCGCAACTCGCAGTTCTGACAGGGCATCCATTTCTAAAGGACCTTGAGGGGAAACCACCATGATGAAACGCATACTCTTCGCAACGCTATTTGCAGGCCTGACGGCCTTCAGCGCCAACGCTCAACAGAATTTGCCTTCGGGCACCGAGATCAAAGTAAGAACAGACACTTCCATCCCCGCCAAACCGGCGGCTGACTCACGCTATGCCGCCAGCGTGAGTGAGGACGTAAAAGACAGTTCCGGCAACATCCTGATCCCTCGTGGATCGCGCGCTCGCCTGATTGCCGTCCCGTCCAATGACGGCAAAGATACCAACCTTGATCTGCGCTCCGTAACCGTGAACGGAACTCCATACCTGATTGACGCAGCCGGTTCCGGCAGCAGCGGCACTCCCGGCGGACTGGGCGCAAACAAGCGCACCGGAATGTACGTGGGCGGCGGCGCGGCAGTTGGTGCTTTGCTGGGCGCACTGATGGGCGGCGGTAAAGGCGCAGCCATTGGAGCAGTGCTCGGCGGCGGCGCGGGCGCGGGAACCCAGGTCCTTACCGGCAAGAACAAGGACCTTCCAGCAGAAACCCAACTCACGTATAAGCTGGCCACCAACGCTGAACTGCGGCCTCTCAGAAACAACTCCCAGGGAACGTCGAACCCCCAGAAGTAAGAAGATCGACACGTTGATCAAAAGACCCGGTGCTCACTGCGCCGGGTTTTTGTTTGGGACAATAGGTTACAGTAGCGTACCAGGAGAAGAAGCTGGAACAGAA
>DASXIL010000445.1:0-2467 GCA_036497985.1 Candidatus Angelobacter sp.
GGGCATTGGCACCGATCTTGTCGAAGATCCTGATAAAGCGAACAACCCCACAATCGCATCGCAGTTGCTGGCACTTTTCCTGAAAGATAAGGAGCAACGAATCCGCGATGCACTGGACAGCGGCGATTTGGCAGCCGCGCGTAAGCTGGTGAACGGCGGCAGTCATGGCCTGGACCAGTTCAGTGACGCATATCGCATTGGCGAGCAAGTTCTGCCGGAAGCATGAAAGTCCTCGGTATATTTGGCTTGTTGTGGTTCGCGGCCGGCCCGGGGCAAGCAGCAACGTCGACACAGTGCGCAACGAGTGAGCAAGTCGTTTTCTCGTGCGCCGTTGGCAATAAGGTCGTTTCTGTCTGTGCCTCGGGCGACCTCGCACAACATAGCGGTTCACTCAGTTACCGCTTCGGCCCTCTTGGGCGACCGGAGATCTCCTACCCGTCGCCCGGCGAGTCCCGGGATGTCGTGAAGGCCGGACGCTGGGTTTTCGCGGGGGGCGGCGGCGCCTGGCTCGCGTTCTCGTTCCCCGTATCGCTACATCTTTATTCGCCATCGGCCGCGGCTGGCACGGAGCCCGAAGCAAGGGCGTCTGGTCGCCACGGGGAGGGCAGTCCCGCATGATGACCAAGCAGGGCAAATGCTGGCGGCCCCGTCCCCTTCTCACCCATTCGCGGATCGAATGCCGCGTGGCGGCGCCGCCCCGATATCGCGCCGTTTCTGGCCTTCGGGCCAACCAGCTAGCCAACTGAAGGGTCAGCGGAAGCGATATTCGAAGGACAACCACCGTGTCCGCTTCCGCGTGGCGGCCTTCCACTGGAAGCACGGCCGTGATCGCGCTATGCCCCGGAGAGCCTCCGCAGGGGGCCGTCTATCCCATCAGAGCAAGGGCAAGGGCGATTGCTGGGTGCCTGTCGCCAGATCAGGCCTGCGAAGGACCGTCTTTCAAGGCCGCATAATAGCCTTGCTGCATACGTATGAACATTTCCGCTGTGCCACAGATTTCATCGGGCGTCGCGAACGAGTCCTTTTTGATATAGGCGGATAGCGCCTTTGCTTCCTTTTGCGTCATGGCGGCCTGACAATTCAGAATGTCGGTAAGCCTTTCCAACTGGATACCTGTTCCGGTGGCAGCTTGCTGAAATGTTACATTCATGGCGGGCAGGCAGTCTTCCCGGATGATTTCCCCCGGATGGCACGTTGCTGTCATAATGGGTTTATCTGAAGAATTCATGCTGTTGAAACTCAGTAAGTCAAAAAGATATGATGCTGGGAAACCATGGCGCTTTTACCCGGTCACCCGTCAGAAATCCGTCGCCTTGAAATTTGCCATCCTTAATAAGCTCAACGGTTTTGTCCAAAATAGGATCCATATAATATTAGTTGCTGTCTTGGCCCTCTGGCACTGCAATCGCTCAGGGAGCATCATGCGTCTGCGAGCAGGGCAGCCTTGCGGAAGGCCGCAGACCGTGCACGTCATCAGCGGCGCGCGCATGGGCGGCGGCCGAGAAGATCGCCCGCTTGTCTTTCAGCACTCTGCTGAGGGCATTCACGGGTACATGCGTTCCCGCAGCCCCAAGGCCGCCGCTGCCGAGGCCGAAAATCCGATCAGGCAGGTAGGTTCAGGACGAACTTCCATTCTTTTTTCGGGTCCACGGTAGCATATCGCCATTGATTGTGTGTCATGAATGTCAAGGCGTGGTCATGGCGAACGCCGAACACGAGAGATTACTTCGGAGCGGCGTGAATTTCTGGAACAGTTGGAGAGAAATTTATCGCGAGATCCCCGATCTGAGCGAAGCGGTTTTCCAGAAACTGGATCTTACAAGCGTCAATCTGTCCCAGGTCGACCTGCGAGGTGTCGAGTTTCGCGATTGCGTGCTTACCTCCGCGAGCTTTGAGAGTGCTAACCTTCAGGGCGCAAAGTTCGGCGGAATAAAGTCTGCGAAGCAAGCCGATTTCCTCAATGCCAAATTGAATGGTAGCAAGATGATCGGATGCAAATGGCGAAACTCCTCCTTCAACAATGCTAATCTTATCGAGACACACATTGAGGAGTGCAAATTTTACAACTGCGCATTCTTGTTTACCGAAGTGATGAAAGCAAATTGGAGCGATTGTTTACTCTGCAAATGCGACTTTAGCGATGCCAAGCTGTCCGGTGACCACTTTGATACAGGTAACAGGATGTGTTGCTGCGTTCTGACCAACGCCGATTTTGCAGGTGCCGATTTGCGCGGTCTCGTGGGGTACCAGTTTGACCATAACAACATCCAGGGCACGCTGGTCGCGCCGCGAGCATCGGATGACTGGTCCGTGCTACGGCGCGACTATACCGGCACGCGGCTCATCTTTAACCTGATATTCCTCGCATTCTTTTTCGCGCCAGTGGTCGCCAAGACGGTCTTCTGGATGGAGGTGTCACGGTTGGAGGTCAAGCTTCCGGTGGCGCTGTCAGCGATGAACCGGCTCG
>DASXIL010000446.1:0-3651 GCA_036497985.1 Candidatus Angelobacter sp.
CATTCGGGAAATCCGAAAGGCCGGCCTAAAGGCAGGCGCAATCTGGCCACGGTACTGGGAAAGACGCTGCAGGAGAAAGTTGTCATCAACGAAAACGGACGGCGCAAGACCATTACCAAGCTTGAGGCGGCGGTCAAGCAACTGGTCAATAAAGCGGCATCGGGCGATCTACGTGCATTGCATCACCTTACCGCACTCGCCCGCTCCGCCGAGGAGCGTTCTCCCGAGGCAATCACTCCCACATCTGTCATGGCCGAGGTTGACCAGAAAGTTCTGCAGGGAATCTTCGGCCGCTTTGAGCAGAACGGCGCCGGAGGCAGAGATGATGAGCCTGACGAAAAATGAATATGCTGCTCTCTTGCGCAGGAGCCTCTATGCGTTCATTGCGCGTACCTTCCATGAACTCAACCGCGACGCCAAATTCAGCCCAAATTGGCACATCGAAGTCATCGCTGCTGAATTGGAGGCTTGCTGGCGGGGAGAAATCAAGCGGCTGATCATTAATGTTCCGCCACGCTCCCTTAAATCCCAGGCTGCGTCGGTCGCCTTCCCGGCATGGCTTATAGGCCACAACCCCAGTGCTCAAATCATCTGCGCCAGCTACGGTCAGGATCTGGCCAACAAGCACGCAGGTGACTGCCGTTCTGTGCTCTCAAGCGACTTCTATCGGTCCATTTTCCCGACGCGCCTCTCGCCGGATCGGAAAGCCGTGCATGAATTCATGACCACCGAGAAGGGCGTTCGGCTGGCGACCTCGGTCGGCGGTGTATTGACCGGCCGCGGTGCCGATTTCATCATCATTGATGACCCTTTGAAGCCCGATGAAGCGCTGTCTGAGACCCAGCGCAATGCGGCCAATGCCTGGTACGACCACACACTCTACAGCCGTCTGAACGATAAAAAGACTGGCTGCATCATCCTTTATCATGCAGCGCCTGCGTGAGGACGACCTCGTCGGCCACGTGCTCAGCCAGAATGGTAATTGGAAAGTGTTGCGATTTCCCGCCATCGCTGAAGAGGACGAATCCTATGTCCTTGACACGGTCTTAGGTCGCCGGCGTTTCCATCGGCGTGCGGGTGAGGCATTGCATCCGGAGCGGGAGTCGCTCGACATCCTCCAGGACATCCGCGAAATCCAAGGAGAATACAATTTTGCCGGTCAGTACCAGCAGGCACCAGCTCCTCTCGGCGGCGGCATGGTCAAAGCCGGCTGGTTCAAGATCTACGGTCAGAACGAACTGCCGCCCAAGTTTGAAATGATTTTCCAGAGCTGGGACACAGCCAATAAACCCACGGAGTTGAGCGACTATAGCGTCTGCACCACTTGGGGAGTAAAGGAGAAGCACATCTACCTCTTGCATGTCCTTCGGCGGCGCATGGATTATCCGGCGGTAGCGGAACAGGCGGTGGCATTTTGCCCCAAAACAATCTTGATAGAAGACAAGGCTTCGGGCACTCAGCTGATTCAGGAGTTGATCCACGATGGAGTTCATGGCGTAAGCCGCTACGAGCCGACCATGGACAAGATCATGCGTCTGCACAATGTCAGCAGCACAATTGAGAATGGCTTTGTCCATCTTCCGGAGAAGGCAGAGTGGCTGCCTGAATACCTGCATGAACTGACCACTTTCCCCAAAGGAAAACATGACGACCAGGCCGATTCCACCTCCCAGGCTCTGGATTGGGTCAGGCAAGGATACTGGGGGCCCGGAATGGGGATCTTCCACCATTACCGGATGGAACATGAAAAAATAATGAGAGAACGAGGAGCGCGTTAATCATAAATTTGCGTTCATAGAAGCACGACCCGTCATAGGGGCTTGGCATAACATTCTTCGCAGCGGCGTACTCTCTCCTCCAATCAGTGCTCAATCGGAGTGATTGGCTTAATTTGAATACACACTTGCCGTCGCAGCCATGACCCCAGGTCCGCACCGTACAAGCCTGCGTCCTCTAGGAGCCTACTCCCTTGGGAAGAAGCCCTTGGAGCCAGCCCGAGGCGCGCAAAAGCCATATATAGGCGTGGCAAATGTTGATTTTTTCGAATACTAGTTGCTTTTCATCGCCCAAGGAAGCTATAGACACCACCGGGCGTACAACGGCAAAAGCGCTCGACAAAAGACGCACCTTCACTGGAGGCGACCATTGGCTGCGCGTAAGGGCACACACTCACGCAAGAAACGTTCAAGGCACTTCACTTATTTTCCCGAAGTTAAAGGCAAGATTGTCGAGAGTGTCGAAATTGATGCTGACCTGAACGCAATCACGATTCTGTTTCAGGACAAGACCGCACTTAGCTTTGATCTTGAGCCTCGACTTACCGTCTTTCCTGAGTTGTCAGACTGGAAAACTGGAAACTGGCGTGGAATCAAACGGTGGCGAGCGATTCACAGCAAGATATCGATGGTGTCATGGCCCTAATCATAACGAGCCGAAAAGCGGGTTGAGTTTCTCACGGAGATTAATCACCAATACGAAGATTCAGGGATGGATGCCGCTTTTGCAATACCGCGATCAAGTGTTCCTTACTAATATGCGTGTACCGCTGCGTTGTGGCAATGGATGCATGTCCGAGGAATTCCTGTACTACACGAATATCGACGCCGTTTTGAAGAAGCAATGTTGCCACCGTATGGCGCAACATGTGAGGGGTTACATGTCGCTCGATTCCGGCCTCACGCCGCAATTGAGCGACTACGTTTGCAATGCCTTGGGTGGAAAGTCGCTTTCGAGAGGAGTTGAGGAAGAGCGCATGGCTTTCGGTTTCAATTTGTGCTCGCGCCCGGAGGTGTTCCTTTTGAATTTGCAAGCTCTTCTTGTCGACGGCAAAACCAAGGCGCGCACGTCCTCCTTTGCCCTTTATTTTGAACATACCCTCAGCCTCGAAGAAATCTTTGATATCGAGGGAAGACGCTTCTCCAACTCGCATTCCCGTAGCAAACAGCAGGTCTATTAGCGCCAAATTGCGAATGGCGCGATATCGTCCAAGGGCCATGTACTCTTTGTTTGGCGCTTCTGCGCTATGGCACTCTGTAGGTCCATTTTGGCCTGCCCGCATTAAAAGAGCACGCATCTCGCGCTCAGTCAGCGACCTGGGAAGCTGTTCCGTGCGGCCAATGCTCAGCTTTACCCGCCAGAATGGCGATTCAGTTAACACGCCTTTTCGTACCCAATAACCGCAAAATACTTTCAAGACAACAATCTTTCTGCGGATTGAGGCGGGCGAATACTTGTTCTGACGAAGATCCGCAGCAAAATGCTCAATGGTTGTGCTGCCGAGATTCGCAAAGTCGATCTCAGCGCCAACAAATCCTTGGAACTGCATGAGGTCGGATTCATAGGCTGCTTGAGTCTTGGCACTCCGGTCATGAGTAGCGAAATAGCCACTCAGGAAATCGGTGCAAGCATGTTTGAGTTGCATTCAGTAGTGTGGCCCGGTTTTACATACGAGCAGAACATCCTAGGGCACAGTCCTTTTCAGATCTGAATTAGAGTCCTTTAAGCAACACTAGACGAAGGAGCACGTAAGGCTGCATTACTCAAGACTTGGGACGATGGTGCCCGAGTCAGATCGAGCAAGCCCGTTTTCGATGAAATGATTTAAGAACGACTGAGAGACGTGGTTAATACTTTACGCGCTCTTGTTGAGAG
>DASXIL010000447.1:0-4284 GCA_036497985.1 Candidatus Angelobacter sp.
TACGCCGCCTTTGCCGCTGCAGCCTACCAACAGGGATAGCCCAGCAGCTGCGAGCAGCACTGCCGCAAGATTGATTCGCTTTTGAATTCGGACCAGGCCTTTGATCAAGATTTCCCCATCGCCTTTACCGACAAATATAGCAGCCCAGGCCTTGCTTCGCAGGCACCTACTTCTCCAGCGCTGCTCCCTGCTGGGCAAAGATCAGGTAATGTCCCACAGGATCTTTAATTCCGAATTCCTTTGCATGATAAAACGTGGTTCGCATCGGCATTACGATTTCGGCTCCTTTGATCGCCGCCTGCGCCGCATCAATTTCAGCTACTTCGATATACAGAAAGCTTGGGCCCTTCCGCGCTGCGGCCCCAGTTGCGGCATTGTCTTTCTCTGCGCTGGCAAAGCTCTGATACATCAGTTCCAGTCCGTTCTTCTCCAAAAGGACAAAAGCAATCTTGTTTCCTTCCGGCACCTCTATCGTCTTTTGAAAGCCGACCTGTTCGGTCCAGAATTGGATACAAGGTTCAAGTTCCTCGGCAAACAGGATGGGAGTGATTTTCTTTACTTCAGCGGGTTTCATATTTTCTCCGATGTTGAAATTTGCAAAGACCGAAACGACCAATGTCACGATCAGCAGCGACGACCTAAAAAACCGGAATCGCGCTCAATTTTTTCTTGCATTTTGTTACTAATCTAATTTAGACTACTGACGATAGAACATCACAACGGTGATGTCAACGGGAGTTTTTATGCCAGTACAGCAGCGTGGTTTGCAGGATCTGATCTCAGTGGGGCCAGCCATGCTTCGCGATTTTGAGCTTCTCGGCGTCCGTAGCGTGAAACAGCTTGCCCGCCAGAATCCAGCACGGCTTTATCAGAAACTCTGCCGCGCCACGGGCCAGCGCATCGATATCTGCTGCCAAGACGTCTTTTCCGCAGCTGTGGCGCAGGCTCGCAATCCGCTTCTTTCTGCCGAGCAATGCCAGTGGTGGTATTGGAGCCGCCAGCGAAAGGTCGGCAATGCCCGCAGCTAAGACTTCCGCGGCTAGAAAGCGCGCAGCCAGAAAAAGCAGCCTGACCGTGCCAGACCTAGTACTGCTGAGCCTGCTGGCGGAGCAGCCGATGCACGGCTACCAAGCCAACCTGGAACTGGAGCGCAGGCAGGTGCAGGACTGGGCTGGAGTTTCCCGTCCACAGGTTTATTACTCGCTGGAAAAGCTGGCGCGGCTTGGACTGATCGCCGAAACGGGCGACCACGAATCAGCACTCGGTCCGGAACGCCGTATCTTTTCCACCACGCCCAAAGGCCGTACAGCTCTGGCAGCTTCTCTGGAACGCGAAGACTGGACAAACCAGCGCGATCGCCCGCCATTTCTCACATGGATGGCCCTTTCCTGGCAGGCCTCGCCGGCGTCGGTCCTCAACCAGCTCCGGCGTCGAGAGAAATTCCTGGAAGCGGCGCTTGAGTATGAACTGGCGACCTTGCGTGCCGTGGAAAAGGAAGTAGGCCACGGCTTCCATGAAGCTGTCTGGATGATCAAACTCGTTATCGAGCAATTTCGTACTGAGCTAAGCTGGCTGCGCCAGATTGAGGCCGAAATCCCACGTCGCGCACCCGCCGCAAATCCGGCCCACGTCAGCAGGAACATCTAACCCCTGAACTCTCCCTGCGCGGCTGATTGCAAGCCCCGCATTCCTCCACGCTATACTGCTCAGTCAAGGGAGAAGAATGGCGACCCGCATAAAACTGCTTTTATTCATCAATCTTTTTTGTTTCCTGGCCGTAGCTTCAGACCAGCATTCCAACGTTGATCAGACCCAGGTCCGCGGGGAGATGGAATTTCTAGCCAGTGACGCCATGCAGGGACGCGCCAGCGGCTCCCATGATGAACTGGTCGCCGCCACTTATCTCGCTTCGCTGTTGCGCGAAATCGGCATCGAGCCGGCCGGCGACAGCGGCGGCTACGTTCAGAACGTCTCCGGCGAGTTCAACTTCTATCGCGAAGGCAAAAAGCAGTGGAATACCCGCAATGTCATCGGCAAACTTGAGGGCCGCGACGAGAAATTGAAAGATCAGGTCATTCTGCTCACCGCCCACATGGATCACATTGGTGTCCGCGAGCCGGTCAACGGTGACAGCATCTATAACGGCGCCGATGACGATGCTTCCGGCTGTGTCGCCGTTCTCCAGTTGGCGCGCGCTCTGGCCCATAAAAAGGCTCCAAAGCGGACTGTCCTGTTCGTCTTCTTCGGAAGCGAGGAGACGGGCGGCCAGGGCAACCAATATTTTCTTCAGCATCCGCCCGTGCCACTCAAGAACATCGTCGCCAACCTGGAATTTGAGATGATCGGCCGCGCTGATGCCGCCGTAAAACCCGACGAATTATGGCTCACCGGTTTCGACCGCAGTAACCTGGGCCCGGAACTGGCGAAACATGGCGCTAAGTTGGTAGCCGATCCGCATCCTAAAGAGAACTTCTTCCAGCGGTCAGACAATTATGCTCTGGCAAAACAAGGCATCGTCGCGCAAACGGTATCCAGTTTCGGCCTGCACTCTGACTATCACCGCCACGGTGATGACATCGCCCATATCGACTTCAACCACATGGAACAGGCAATCCATTCCATGCTTGGTCCAGTGAAGTGGCTCGCCAATTCAGAATTCAAGCCGGCGTGGGTGGAGGGAAAGAAACCTTGAACTCATCCCGAAGCGAAGCGAGGGGTCCCTTTGGCTGGAATCGCACTTCAGCAACGTCGGGTAAGTTTTTATGCGAGCGATTATTCGCAAAAAAAGCTCCGGAATACCCATCCCAGAAGCCAGATCAGCCCGAAAACCACTCCAATCACCATCGAAACCAGGAACAACTCGTCCGGCAGCAACTCCAGCGCAAAGAAGATGAATTCTCCTGGCCCTTTTGAATCAGACTCTGTCTTCCTCATGATTCAGCCCTCATTGGAATGACTCCAAGGCCGCTGGGATTATTAACATCCAAAGTTCGGCGCGTATTGCATTTTTTAGACATTCGTCCGGAAATGATTCGGAACCGGAAAGTCCGAATGGGTGCGCGGAGGGTTATTGCAGGCTCAGCCGCGGGCTGCGTGGGTTATGTGGAATCCGGATTTAGCACTTGCTGGCGGAAGAATTACCCGATTACTAAATTACTCAATTACCAAATCAGTTCGGCTTTTCTTTCTTCTTCCCACGCAGGATTCGCTCATCGATGGGCTTGCGGCCTTTAAAGCCTTCTTCCATGCCGTGCCAGAATTCGATTTTTTCTTCTCCATATTTCCAGCACAGCAGGACAATCTCATCGTCCACTGCGCAGGGGAAATCCAGCAGGCCGATGTCGAGGTCCTTTACCTGCACGCCGATGGCATCAATTTCCGCCAGCGTGTCCTTGATGTCCTGGAAAGCCTTGTCGCGCTCGGCGCGCCGCCGCGCTACGGCCGGAACATCCACAAAAAGTCCGCCGCTCAGCAGGATTCGGTGCTTCAGGTCCTGCAATTGCTTTTCCACGGCTTCAATCACGCCTTTGTCATCCATGGCGCGCTTGATCAATGACCGCAATACCGGCAGCAGCGCATGCGCCTCTTCCAACGTGAAGGTTTTTTGTTTTGCCATAGTTTTCTTCTTGCGTCGACTCAGCGTATGTCCAGCATCCTGTCCAAGGCAACGCGTGACCAGTATTTCACGTCATCCGGTACCTGTATGCGGTTCACCACGTTGGATTCCGTAAGGTTTTCCAGCGCCCAGCACAGGTGCTGTGGCGATATACGAAACATGGTGGTGCAGAGACAGCCTGATTCATCCAGGGTAATCACCATTTTACCCTCGTCGGCAAATTCCTTGCCCATACGGTTTACCAAATGGATCTCCGTGCCCACGGCAAATTTGCTGCCTGCGGGAGCGTCCGCAATCATCTTGATCAGGCTTTCAGTCGAACCTATGCCGTCGGCCTTCTGGCAAACTTCCCAGCGGCACTCCGGATGCACGATTACCTTGATCCCCGGATGCAACGCTCGAACGCGATCAACATGCTCCGGCAGGAAGCGCTGATGCACCGAGCAATGTCCCTTCCACAAAATTACCTTCGCTTTGCGCAGCTTTTGCGGATCAACTCCGCCGCCAATCATGAACGGGTCCCACACCACGCATTGGTCCAGCGGAATGCCCATGGCAAACGCCGTGTTGCGGCCCAGATGCTGGTCAGGAAGAAACAGGATCTTTTCATTGCGCTCAAACGCCCACTTGAACGCCGCCGGCGCATTGGAGGACGTGCACACCAGACC
>DASXIL010000448.1:0-5452 GCA_036497985.1 Candidatus Angelobacter sp.
GCACCAACAATCTGGTTACGGTTGTCAATGCTCACGGAAGCATTGGCCTCCGACCCGTTGCTGCCGTGAGCATTGACAACCGTAACCAGATTGTTGGTGCGGCCATCGTGCAGGAAGAAGATCCGCTGTCCCACTCCACACAAAGGCGCTGAACGGAACTGGTCTCCGCCGGCTCCACCCTGTGAGACGTTGTCCGCCAACCCTGTGCCCATGTGGTGGACCTCAAGATCGGAGAACAAATTGGCAGTGGCATTGCCCAAACCCGCCGTCAAGTGCGATGGCTGAGTGGTGAGCGATACCGTATGGCAGACGGCGCAGCCAACAGAGGTGAAAAGCGTACGGCCGCGGGCGATGGAAGCGGAGCCGCCGGGAACGGTGGTGGAAGGCGTAGGCGGAGCCAGGTCCTCCATGAAGACCGCAAACAGCGTAACGTCGCTGGCGCTGCTCGAGGCGTCCGTGCCATCAGAGTGGGTGATGTCCTCTGGGTAGCCGACATGGGCAAGGTTCAGGCAACCGGTCGGAAGTCCGGTTTGGCCGGTTCCACCATTGCCGTCTTCACCGGGCAGCGGGCGGTCTTGCTGGAAGAGTTCATTGCTGATGCCCATTTCCACGTTGTAAGCCTCACCGGAAAAAATCATCAGCGATTTATTCTGCGCCTTCCAGCCAAAGCGGCTGATGGTGCCATCGTTGCCGTTATGGTTGAAGGTCCCGGAAACGCCGAAGGCATTGCCGGCCTGGGCTGCCTGATTCTTCAACAGGGTCGAGTCGTCAATGTTTGCCATCAAGCCCGAGCCAAAGACCGGCGTAGGAATACGGAAGATCAGGTTGTTGGCGTTTGCCGCCGCGGTAAAGCCAGGCTGGGTCAGGCTGCAACCGGCTGCATCAGCACGTCCGCTCACCGTGAACAGAGTTTCCACGCCGCCGTTCGGGTTCGCAGTATTGGCCGTGCCGTTGGCGTTAAAGAAAAACGGGAAGCGTGCTTCACGCACCGGGCCCGTGGCTGTGACGAAAGATGGAATGGTGTTGGTGCTGCCACTCACCGTGCCGTTGGCAATCACCTGGCTCTGCGGGTTGGGCCCCACGTTGGGAAAGACATTGGCGCTGGGGCTGGTTCCGCCGGGAGCCGGCTGAGAGTGGCATCCACCACATCCATCCAGGTTGAACCGTGGTCCGAGGCCGTGGTTGTCTCCGGTAACTGTTTGATGTTCGTTGAACTGCGAGAGCCCGCTATTGAAAAAGGCCAAATCGTTGGGATTGGCCGAAATGGATGCCAGCGGCTGGCCGGCATTGACGCCCGTCGAGCTACGAACGCCGGGATCGTTGACCTGCGCAAACGCCGTTCCAACCAGGAAAAGCGCTGCGATTGTGAGTGTTAAAACAGAGATGTTCCGCCTCGTCATTGCGAGTTCCTCCTAGATTTGTGGAAGTGCACTTTCTATTGCGAGAACTCTGCCGTACTGCAGACGATTAGGGCTTGTCTGCCAAAAGTGGACGGGATGGGAAAATTCGGGCGTCCTTGGGACTGGAATTCTTGCGAGCGCAAAGCCAGGGCCAAGAACCGCGAGCAAACATACAGCAACTCAGAATTGAGAGTCAATACCACATTAGCGATAAAGCCTTGATTACATTGCAGTAAGCGTTCCATTTTGGGAAATTATCATCTTATAGTTCCATTTTGGGAAGCATCGCAGGCCGAGGTTCACCCCTTAGGCCAAAATAGGCCATGCGTTCGCGCCAAAATTCCGAGTACCTCCCTCGAAATTCAGAAGAAGCGGTTGAACTGTTTAAGAACCCTGCCGTGACTGCAGACAATTGGAAGCGGTCTGCCAATAGGTGACGGGTTTGAAATCTGAAACTTTGAAACGCTTTGCTCGCCAATAACGGCAAGCCGAAGGGCACGTGAAAAATACAGCAACTCAGAAGTGGTGTCAAGCAAAATGAAGAGATTTCTCAGAAAGCTGCCAAGGCCAGCAAGAATAAAACCCTTGTGAAGGACAGCCCAGAGTACGCTGATTCAGAATGACGCAAACATTCAAATGCATCGGTTTGTAAAACGCGGAATTGCTATTGCCGTTTGGGGAATTTAGGATGTGCGGTTCACAACACCACGGTCCGCTTGGAGAAAATCAAAAATGTCCTGCGCCGCTTCCTCAAAAAAAATCACGAATCACTTCTTCGTGTCGATGCTGATCATCATGATCTTGATTTCTGTCTATACGTTTGCGCAGACCGATGCCAAGCCCCCGCAAGGCAATGCAGAAAGCAAGAAGGCCTCAACCGGTAAAAGCAAAAAGCAGTCCGGCTCGAAGGGGGAGGGAAAAAAGACTGAAGCGCAGCCGGCTGCCGCAGAGAAAGCGGCGGGCACAAGCGATGGCGATCAGGAAGAAGCGAAAGGCCCATGGCATGGTTTGACGTGGCGGCTGATTGGGCCGTTCCGCGGCGGACGCGTTCTGGCGGTGAGCGGCGTTGTGGGCGACCAGCACACATATTATTTCGGCGGGACCGGCGGCGGGGTATGGAAGACCACAGACGGCGGGCTAACGTGGCGGCCTTTAACCGACAAAGTAAAGGACATGGCGCCTTCCATCGGCGCGATTGCCGTGGCGCCTTCTGATCAGAACGTAATCTATGCCGGTACCGGTGAAGCCTGCATTCGCGGCGATATCATCGCGGGTAATGGCGTTTACAAATCTGTGGACGCGGGCAAAACGTGGACTTATAGCGGCCTGAAAGAAACACAGACAATCGGGCGCATTGCAGTAAATCCGAAGAATCCTGACATTGCTTATGTGGCTGCACTCGGGCATGTATTTGGCGCAAACCCGGAACGCGGCATCTATCGCACAACAGATGGCGGCAAGAACTGGACCAAAGTCCTCTATAAAGACGAAAACTCTGGCGGCATCGATCTCTCGATGGATCCCTCCAACCCGAATGTGATTTTTGCGTCATTGTGGCAGGCGAAGCGCACTCCCTGGGGCATGGACAGCGGCGGCCCCGGCAGCGGGCTGTATCGCAGCACCGATGGCGGCAGCACATGGAAACATCTCACCGGCCATGGCTTGCCGGAAGGAACGCTGGGACGCATTGGGCTGGCTGTGGCCTATAGCGGCAATCGCGTGTGGGCGCTGGTGGAAGCCGATAAGGGCGGTCTCTTCCGCTCCGACGATGGCGGCGACACATGGACTCTCACGAACAGCGACCGCCAATACCGGCAGCGTGCTTTTTATTACACGCACGTTTTTGCCGACCCACGCAACGCCGACGGCGTCTACATACTGAACACGGGCATGTATCGCTCCAACGACGGCGGAAAAACTTTCCGCCCGATCCGCGTGCCGCATGGTGACAATCACGGTTTGTGGATCGATCCCAATGACCCGAACCGCATGATTGAGTCGAACGACGGCGGAGCAAATGTAAGCACTAACGGCGGAGCCAGCTGGACCAATCAAGCGGGACAGCCCACAGCGCAGTTCTATCACGTGGTCACGGACAACCGTTTCCCTTATTACCTCTATGGATCGCAGCAGGACAACTCTTCTGTGGCGATTGCCAGCGCCGCGCCGGGCGGCATCGATCGCACGAGCTGGTACGCAGTGGGAGGCGGTGAAAGTGGCTACATTGCGCCTGATCCGCACGATCCGGAAATTGTTTACGCGGGCTCCTACGGCGGCGAAATTACCCGCTACGACCATCGCACAGAAGAAACCAAAAATGTAACGCCATGGCCTATTAATCCCATTGGCGCTGCGGCCGCAGACCAGAAATACCGGTTTCAGTGGACCGAACCAATCGTCTTCTCACCACACGATCCCAAAGCTCTCTACTTCGCGGCACAGGTGCTGTTCAAGTCAACCGACGAAGGCGCGAACTGGCAGATCATCAGTCCAGACCTGACGCGCAACGACAAGAGCAAGCAGGTAGCCTCGGGCGGTCCAATCACCAAGGACAATACCGGCGTTGAGGTTTATGACACGATTTTTTCAGTCGTTGAGTCTCCGGTACAGAAAGACCTGATCTGGGCTGGCTCTGACGATGGGCTGGTGCATGTGACCACAGACGGCGGAAAGAATTGGTCCAACGTGACGCCGAAAGCAATGCCGGAATGGGGCACCGTGAGCATGATTGAGGCTTCCATGTACAACGCCGGCACGGCTTACGTTTCCGTCCAGCGCCACAAGATGGATGACGTTGCTCCCTATATCTTCAAGACCACTGATTTCGGCAAGACATGGACCAGCATCACCAGCGGCCTTCCCGCGGATGCTTTTGTTCATGCGGTGCGCGAGGACAAGAAGCGCAAGGGGCTGCTCTATGCCGGAACCGAACGCGGTGTTTTCTTCTCCTGGGACGATGGCGCAAGTTGGCAATCTTTCCAGGGCAATCTGCCGGTCTCACCCATTTACGACCTCCTGGTGCACGGTAATGATCTGCTCGTCGCAACACATGGACGAGCATTCTGGGCGCTGGACGATCTTTCCCCGTTACAGCAATACAAGCCTGAAATGGCGAATGAAGAAGTCCACCTCTATACTTCCAGCGCTGCCAACCATACGACATTTGGCGGCGGCTTCTTTGGCGGCGGTGGCGGAGAGCGCGGACAGAATCCTCCCAACGGAGCAGTCATTTATTACTCTCTGAAGACAGCGTTGAAGAAGCCGGGCGAGAAAAAGCCGGAAGAAAAGAAGGCTGAAGGCGGCGCGACGCCCTCCACTGCAACCCCGGCCAAAGAAACGTCGGCAGAGGGCAAAGAGCCCGGACAGACGCATCCTGCCAATGCTCCGGTACCGCCGAAACCTGAAGCAGCCGCCAGCGAAACAGCGGACACTGCAAAAAGCTCTCCGATTACCCTGGAAATCCTTGACCAGAAAGGGCAGGTCATCCGCAAATATCCTCCTAAGCCGCAGCCTGGGACAGAGGGCGGCGATGATGAAGGTTTTGGACCGCGTCCTGCAGAGCGCGGACTGCCTACTGAAGCCGGACTCAACCGCTTTGTCTGGGACATGCGCTATGAAGGCGCCACCAAGGTTCCGCGGTCGCCACTGTGGGCGGGTGGCACGGATGGGCCGCAAGCAGTTCCCGGTAAATATCAGGTGCGCCTCACGGTAAATGGCAAGCAATACACCACGCCGCTGGAAATCGTTCCTGATCCCCGGTTAAAAGTAACGCAGCAGGACCTGGAAAAGCAGTTCGATCTGCTCTTGAAGATTCGGGAGCGAGTTACCCAGGCGCATGAAACCGTGAACCAGATCCGCGATATCCGGGCCCAGATTACGGACTTGAACAAGCGGCTGGATAAACAGCCGCAGGCAAAAGCCGTGGCCGAGGCCGGCAAGCAACTGGACAAAAAGATGACTGAAGTCGAGGAAGTCTTGATCCAGACCAAGGCCAAAAGCGGCCAGGACGTGCTGAACTATCCTATCCGGCTGAACAATTATCTGGTGGCGCT
>DASXIL010000449.1:0-3205 GCA_036497985.1 Candidatus Angelobacter sp.
CAACCGGAGGTTCTCGAAGCCCTCAGCCGGAAGACCGGCCTGAAAGCGTCTGAAGTTGAGGACTGGCAAAGAGCGGCAGACAACATGTATGTTCCGTTTGATGCCACTACAGGCATCTATCCCCAGGACGATACCTTCCTCGACCGGCAGCCATGGGACTTCAAAAATACGCCCGCCGATAGGTATCCCTTGCTGTTGTTCTATCACCCGCTGAACATCTATCGCCGTCAAGCGATCAAGCAGGCCGATGTAATACTGGCGATGTTTCTGCTAGGTCATGAATTCTCGCTGGAGGCAAAAAAGCGGAACTTTGAATTCTATGACCCTCTTACAACTGGCGACTCTTCGCTTTCATCGTGCATTCAAGCCATTATGGCGCTGGAAATCGGTGAGTTCCAAAAGGCCGTGGAGTACGTGCGCGCCGCGTTGCTGATGGACCTTGCCGACATAGGCGGCAATGTCAAGGATGGATGCCATATCGCCTCCATGGGCGGTACCTGGATGGTCTTCACCTATGGCTTCGCCGGCCTTCGCGACCATGACGGCAAGTTGTCCTTCCGGCCACAGCGGCCGCCAGAATCTGAAGCATCGTTACGCTTCCCATTAACATATCGCGGGCAGGTCTTGGATGTTGAAATCACTGCTGATTCCACCACCTATTCTTTGCGCGAGGGAGAGAAACTGCTCATTCGTCACGAAGATCAGGAAGTCGAGGTGACGCAGGCCCGTCCCTCCATAATCCCGCGAACGGTGAAGCCCTTAAAGATGGCAAGTTGATGTGTGCACCTGCTGGTCCAGCCCTGGAACAAATCCCTTGGACGAATGTGGTCGCCATGGGAAGAGGACCTGCTGCACGAATGGTCCGAAACCGTTGCATTTATAAGGGAAAAAGCTGGCAGAACTAAACTATCTCTTGTTGTACTATGTTGCGCATGAAATCCAGTCTTTTGCTAGCCGTATGCCTTACTGCGTCCGCCACTGCGCAGACCGCTGCCGATAACGTAAAGCCCGCTGCGCCTGCAGCTGCAGAAAGCGCCACAGCGCCCAAAGTGAATGAGCCACTGCTGGCTGCGCGGGCGCTGATGAAAAAAGGGCAGATCAAGGATGCTGCCGCCGCATTCAAAGCATTGGTAGAAAAAGATCCTACTTTGGCAGAAGCGCATGCTGACCTGATTCACTGCCTGCTTCGCGGCAATCAATTGGATGACGCCGATGGTGCCTCCAAAAAAGCGCTTACGGCCCTGCCGGGGTCGGCACTGATTCATTCTGCGGTGGGCGACGTAGCTTTTCGGTCTGGAAATTTTGGTGACGCGGAAAAAGAATACCGGGCGGCGCTAAAGATCGATACCAATTCCGCGCGTGCCGTATTTGGCATGGGGCGGATGCTACAGATGGTGTCCATGAATAAGCGGGCAAAAGAAAACTATGCCAAGGCACATCAGCTTGATCCCGAAGATGGCCAGATTACCAGATCTTGGCTGGAGACCTTACCATATGCCGAACGCCTGGCGCAGGACAAAAAATTGGACGGCGATCCTGATGAGATGGCGAATAACCGTCGTTACCTTACAGCGCTCGCTGAAAAAAAACCGTGGGTCTTGGTTACCGAGATCAAGCCCATCGAAATCAAGATGCCGCACTATGGACGAAAGGTCGAATATACCTACGACGTCGACCGGAGCCCCACAACGATCAGCAAAGGATATGGTCTTCAGGTCAAATTCAATGATCGCGTAAGCGCAGATCTGCTGCTCGACACCGGAGCCGGAGGCATCACTATCGGGCGCAAGCTGGCTGAACGCGCCGGCGCCGTGAAGATTTCCGACACCTTTATTGGAGGCATTGGAGACAAGGGCTCAGTTGAGAGCTATGAGGCCTGGATCGACAAAATCAATATTGGCGGTGTGGAGTTCCATAATTGTGTTGTTACCGTCTCCAGTAAAAATAATGTCGCAGACGAATCAGGCCTGATCGGGACAGACGTTTTTAACCAGTTTTTGATTACTCTGGACTTTCACGAGCTGAAAATATTGCTGGCCCCCCTTCCCAAAAATCCCGCCGGCTCCGCTGACGACAAGTGGCAGGACCGTTACATCGCTCCGGAGATGCAAGGTTTCACAAAGTTTTACCGCTTTTACCATGACATGGTCGTGCCCGTTGTGGTCAATGACAAGGCTACGGGCAACTTCATCCTGGATACCGGAGCGGAGCTCACCACGATGGACAAAAAGTTGGCTGCGCAGGTCATGAAAGCTACCGCGGACGACGATTACAGAATTAAAGGCGTAAGCGGAAGCGTTTCACAGGTATTAACCGGGCAGAAAGCCATCCTCCAGTTCGCTAAGATGCGCATTGAGAGCCATGATCTGCCGGTGTTTTCTCTTGATAACAACAGTGCCAACGAAGGAACTGAGATCGCCGGTTTTATCGGAATCCGGGTGCTTTCCCAGATGAAGATGACGATTGATTATCGCGATGGCCTGGTCAATATGGAAGTGTACGAGTTCAAGAAAGCCCGCGAATAATTTCGTATTTTGCCAATGAAAAGCCGGGCAAGTATTCTCAAGCGATGCGTTCTGTGGTTGTGAGTACACTTTGGTCATTGCTGCTGGTGATGCTGGCTCCGCTGTCTCTGGCGCAGAACTCGCCGGTAACGGATGATGGCGCGCTGGCTAATGCGCGTCATCTGTTTCGCCAGGCCGATTTTCGCGCAGCAGCGGCTGCGTTCCGTAAAACCATTGACGCCAAGCCCTCCGATGAAGCATACGCAGGTCTTGTCCGCAGCCTGTTAAAAGCGGATGACGTTAAAGCCGCTGAAGAGAGTTCACAAAAGGCGCTGGCCGCGTTTCCGGAATCGGCAATCATCCATGCCGTCCGTGGCGACGTTTATTTTCGCCGAGGCTTTATCCCACAAGCTGAAGATGAGTACCGGACAGCGCTTAAGCTCGACGACAAATGTCCTCGCGCATGGTTAGGGCAGGGAAGAGTTGACGCAGTGTATGCGCGCCGAAGCCAGGCAAAAATTGCCATCGCCAAGGCCCACGATCTTGATGCCCAGGACAGCGACGCGTTTTATGAGTGGGCTATTCGCTTGCCTTATCCAGAAAATGTGGCGGCACTGGAGCGCCATCTGGCCGAGTTCCACAATGATCCGGAAGAAGAACGGCATGAGCGCGAATACAAAGACTTTGTAAAAGCCCTGGCC
>DASXIL010000450.1:0-3021 GCA_036497985.1 Candidatus Angelobacter sp.
GTATTCGGTTAGTGTCGCCGCCTACGGGGCTCGCGTTTATTACCTGTGAACATTACCCAGGGCTTCCGCGCCTGGGCTAGGATCTTTCGCGCTCTCCGGCGCTGAATTGAAACAGCTAGGAGGGCATTGCTCTGCTCAAGAAGCGCAAAGGCGCGTGATCGCCCACTCAACCTGTTAGGATTATCAGCTTCCCCGGAGGGCATGGATGAGAGCTCTGTCGATCAAGGCGCTTGCAGTTTTCGCGATCAGCTTATTTTTGGTTTCAGCGGCCACTGCGCAGGAACAGCAGAAAGCTCCGATCAAGAACGTGGCTGAAGTTGTCACTCGTTATGTCCGTTGCGGAGCGCTGGTGCAGCCGGAAAGCGGCAAGGTGCAGCGCAATGTGCTGATCACTATCCAGGGCGAGCGCATTCAGCAAGTGCAGGAAAATGCGCAAGCGCCGGCTGGCGGCCATGTAATTGATCTTTCTGACCATACCTGCCTTCCGGGATTGATTGATACGCACACGCATACGCTGTTGCAGGGCGACATTACGGCTGCTGACTATGACGAGCAGTTGTTGAAGCAATCCACGGCTTATCGGGCGATTCTGGGGACGCGCTCCGTACGTCTCGCGCTCGGTTATGGCTTTACCACCATTCGCGATCTGGAAACTGAAGGCGCTGGCTATGCCGATGTCGATTTGAAGAAGGCCATCAACAACGGAATTATTCCCGGCCCAAGGATGAAGGTCGCCACGCGCGCCATGGACGTTACCGGCGCTTATCCGCTTTCAGGATATTCGCCGGAAATCACAGTGCCGCACGGCGTGCAGATAGTGGATGGGGCCGAAGATGGCCGCAAAGCGGTGCGTGAGCAGATCAGCTTTGGCGCTGACTGGATCAAGGTATATTCCGACCGCAGTTATTTTGTGCGCCCTGACGGAGTGCTGGATGACATCCCAACTTTTACCCTCGACGAGCTGCGCGCAATCGTGGATGAAGCGCATCGCCAGCACCACAAAGTAGCGTCGCACGCCATGGCGCTGAATGGTGTGCACAATTCGGTTGAGGCCGGCGTGGATTCCATTGAGCACGGAAATTACATTGCTGAGGCTGACCTGAAAACCATGGCGCAGAAAGGCATCTTTTATGTTCCCACGATTTACGTAGGCGAATACGTTGCCCCGGGACGCGCGGCTGCCGGCGCAAAAGTCTGGCTGGAGATGCTCAAGATCCATGAAGATACTTTTCGCCGTGCTTTGAACGCCGGCGTGAAGATAGCATTCGGCACGGACGTCGGCGGCTTTGATTGGGGCATTGATCCTGCAAAAGAATTTCCTTACATGGTCAAATACGGTATGACGCCGATTCAAGCTATCCGCTCTGCCACTAGCAGCGCCGCGGAATTGCTGGGCATGCAGAATGATGTTGGCAGCATTGCCGTGGGAAAATATGCCGACCTGGTTGCGGTCAAGGGCGATCCGCTGGCGGACGTCGCGCTATTGCAGAAGATTGATTTCGTAATGAAAGGCGGCGAAGTGTATAAGGGGATTGATTCCGGGTCGAAAGCCCGTTAAGTCCAACCCCGCATCACAGGATTGAATCTTATAAAACGATGGTGCTCTGGATCATTCTCGGCATGGGCTGGCTGGCAATACTGTTTGCCGGGGTAACATTGTTCCGCCTTGCCGACTATGCCGACAAAAAAGTGCGCCGTCTTGCGGAGCGTCCACGGCAACGCAAGAAGCAAGCTGCCTGAGCATCGCCCCGGCCCTAAGTCCTGTTCGGCTGCAATCCGTACTGCTGGAACAATTCTTGCTGAAATCTATTTCGTAATAACGATCCAAAGCGGAGCAACTACCTGGAAGAACGGGGAATTTTTAATCAGCCCCAATGTTCCATCGGACGACTTAATGCCAAAAGCAGAAATCGTGGAAGAACCGAAATTCGCGACATATAGAAAACTGTTCGAAACATCCACTGTCAGGAATATCGGCTGTGGCGTTCCTGTGGAACCATTGGGCTGCACAGCGTAAGGTGAGCCGGCAATCTGACTCAATGCGCCGGATGTGGCCTTGAAAGCGGAAACATCACTCGATCCCTGGTTCGCCGAGTAAACAAAAGATGAAGTCGCATCCACGGCAATGCCTGTAGGTTTGGTGCCGGCAGCAAATGGCGATCCTGCAACAGCCGCCAGCGGTCCGCCGGCTGCGTTGAAACTGGCGATTTTGTTGTTGGCGGAATCGGCGGCGTAAAGAAATTGCCCTTTGGGATCAATGGCCACTCCCGCAGCGGTTGCGCCGGCGCCCAGTGAGAATGGCGAGCCGCCCAGCTCACTTAAAGTTCCATTGGCGCCAATCGCAAATGCTGAGATGTTGCCCGCTGCTCCATTTGATACGTACAAAAAACCCTGCGTCGGCGAGACTGCCATAAACTGCGGGTTCGGAGCCACAAGGGAGGCAAATGCAAACGGAGATCCGGAGACTGGAGTCAACAGGCCTCTGGCTTGATCGATATTAAATACAGAGATGGAAGCGGGTACGGCGGGCGATGCTGAACCCTGGTTCAACACGAATAAAAACTGGCCTCCGGAATTGACCGCGGCTGATATTGGATTGGAGCACACTGCCGTGCTTGCACACACAGGAGTAGGCGGAAGATCTGTGCCAACGGGAGTAAGCACTCCAGCCGTATGGTCGATCGTAAAACCTGAAACGGTGTTGGAAGTCAGGTTGGGCACGTAAAGAAAATTTCTGGAAGGGTGCAGCGCTATAGAGACAGGCCGTGGCGAAGTGGGGAATGAAGTAATTGCCTGGCTTGTCAAATCGCCCGTGGACTTCTGCTCCAAAGCATGGACTGAATTGTCGCCCTGCCCCACAAAGTAGACAAAGGCCAGCGTCGGCGCGGTGGAACTGCTGCTTGATCCCAGACAGCCGCTTAAAAGTACGATAATGAATAATAACGTTATGGTGAAGAGTGCTTTCATTCGGTGCTTCCTCATCCTTCAGAAAGTAAGAACGCTCGCCGCCGCGCGCAATAA
>DASXIL010000451.1:0-4239 GCA_036497985.1 Candidatus Angelobacter sp.
ATTGGCAGCGCTGGTATTGTTTGCCGTCTCTGTTGCAAGGGCGGTGGTGGCTTTAAAAGCGGTCCCTGCCGACGCCAAAAGTGACGAAAAAACGAGCAGAACGGTGACACAAACAGCGTATACACGCACAATACACCCCCGGAATGCGTCGCCCCGGAAAAACGACGAACTGCGCCTAAATCGATTGAATTTTGTTGGTGCTTATTTGCAGAATGTGAACGGATTTTAACGCAATTCGCCGTAACCCATATCCGCGAAAGCTCTAAGCTTTTCCCCATCATTTACCCTAGGGAACTACACAGAATGCCCGAGCAGTGCAGGTTAGGGAACTAGGACACGTCCTAATGGTCGAGGTACGGACACGCTATCTGGAGCAACGAACAGGCAAAAACTTGCGTCTAATGAAAGCTGATACATAGGATGGATTGTGGCCCTGGAATGCCGACCGGATGAGAAAGGAATTATGAGCGCTCAACCAAAAACTGAGTCTGCTGCGAAAATTCCCCCAGAAATCAACACCAAGTTAAGATCGCTTGCGCACGATCTCAGCAATTCCGTTGAGACCATCATGCAGGCTTCTTACCTGCTGGCCCAGTCCAATTTGGATGAAAATGCCAAGAAATGGGCGGATTTGATCGACAAAGCCAGCCGGGATTGCGCAAAAATCAATCGGGACATTCGCGACATTCTGAAGGCCAACGCCTAAGGCCCTCAATCCCCCGTTGTATATCGACGACTTAGGCGGCCCGTGGGGACGGAGCATTTGCCCGCAGAAAATCCTGGGCGTTGCGATAGCCTTCCAGTGTCCCCACGTCCATATAGCTCTCACCCGCAAACTTACCCCGCACAGGATTACCGGCGGCAATAAAGGCGTTCAGCAGTTCCCCCAGATAATTATCGGCCCGGTGGCGGGATTCCCAAAGCAGTCTGAGGCGATGGAATGCCTCTCCCCGTATGGTGACGGCACCCCAGATCCAGTGTGATCGCGGATCTGTTTTCTTCACCTGGACTTCCTGAACATAACCCAGATCGTCACAGATCACTGCGTCAAATACTGATGGGTCGCCCACGGGAAAGAGCACCAGATTGCATTCCGCTCCGCTTGGCGCCAGCGCCGGCGCATAAGCGTTCTCAGGAAACCAGATTGTATCCGGCAGGCCGATCAAGACTTGGTCATGCTGGCGAGCAAATGGTTCGGCGCGAAAGAGCGCGTCACATAATCCCAATGGCTGCTGCTGGATCACGTAGAAAATCTCTGCCGCGTAATCGCGCTCAGCGTAATACTTCACGATATCCGTCTTTTCCGCGGAAATGACCATGCAAATCTGGCTGGCCCCGGCCGCAATCATCCGCTCCACCAGATATTCTGAGACCGCTTTGGGGCGCTCCACGCCGTTCACGAGGCGGGAGCCTACGGGCAGCAACTCCTTAGAGCAGCCCAGAGGCTGAATGCGTTCTCCCGCGCCGGCGGCAGGTATGATTCCGATCATTGTGCTACCTCTTTCTTCATGGATGCCTGTGCGCCGGAACGCGCTTCCTCGATATATTGCAGAAGCTGGCGGGCCCGGACGTTGCCGGTATGTTCGTCCAGCGTGCGCTGGCGTGCCTGCGCCGCCATGGATTGCAATTCGTCATCCGGGGAATTGAGAGCGGCTTCAACGCCTTCCGCGCTGGTCACAACCCGAAGTTGGCTTTGCAGATCGAAGAATGAATCCAGTCCCTCCCAGTTGTCGGTAATCAGGGGTGTGCCGCAGGCAGCGGCTTCAAAGAATCGTCCGGAAGGGCACCAGCCGTTGGCTGCCATTTCACCGCGCGTAATGTTCAGCGTGAGCCGCGAAGACGAATAAAAGCTGGAGTGATCGGCTGGGGCCACGTGCTCCATGCGGCGCACGTTTTCCGGCCATTCCCAGTTCCAGGGATAGAGTGACCCGGCGAGGAGAAACATTTTCTCCGGATGGCGGCGCGAAGGCTCCAGCAGCAAGGCATCGAGCTTGACCTGACGGTCCGGCGAATATGTCCCCATGTAACTTAAATCGCACTGGAACTTTGGGACTGGGGCGACTCGGCAATAATCGTCGGGATCAACGCAGCCATATAGAGGTCTTACCATCCGGGCGTGATATTCATCTTCCAGCGCTGCAAGCGTCTTCCCTCCAGTGAAAGAAAGTACCAGGTCAAACGCCGGAATCTGGCCGGCGTCAAGATAGTCGATTTCGCTATGGCGCAGAGCGTTCAACGTTACCGGGGTGTCTAGATCGTAAAAAGCGCGCAGAGGACGGCCCAAATCCAATATTTCGTCGTTGATGCGTCGGCCTTCCGGCAGAAAGCTGGCGGTGATCACCACATCAGAGTCGGCAGCGGTTGAGAGCGCCCGGTCGCGCGCGTCTGCCCATTCTGAGTACAGAGTGAGGTCGCAGTAATCGCAGGAATCAAAGTCGCGCCGCGAGTTGTAGTAAGGGACATCTTTCTCAAAGAAATGGACTTGATGTCCCAGGCGGTCCAGCGCGCGGATAATGGCGCGATAGGGCGTAGCGTGCCCGTTGCCCCACGAGGAGGAAAGTGTCAGGCCAAAAACGGTTATCTTCATTCCTGTCGCTTCGCTCCAAACCGCTTGAGAATTTCGTCCGAATGAGCGACTTCCCGCTCCTGCTGCGGGCCGCTCGGCGCCACACGGGCCTAGCGGCCTTACCGAGCGCACGTCGCCAAGAAGACAGATAGCCCGCCTACTGCTTGAGGTGAGATGTCCACTCAAGCAGCACTGTTGCAAGGTGGTTTCAGGATGCATGGCCGGGGAATTGGCGTTACACTGCTGATGGAACACCGATGGCCAATAAAAGCCAGCCCGATCCACGAGCAGAGATTCAGCCAGCGGCTCAGCCCGCGCCGAAGCCCAATGTTTCCAGCTATTGCCCCAACTGCGGGACGCAGATGCGCGATTCGCGCTGCAAAATGGTATGCAAGACCTGCGGCTTCTTTCTGAGTTGCAGCGACTTTTATTGAAGAATGAAATTTTCACCGCTGAGACGCGGAGAATCCCGTTCGTCCCCGACTGATGGATCACGAAATTGGTATTTCGACAGAACACTACGCACTGCGCCGTGAGCAGAATGGCGTTATTCTGCAACTGCTCTCCTCTGACGGAACGAACAAGCTCGGGATGGCCTGTATCAGCGCTCTGCGTGGGATGATCGAAGAGTTGAGGATCGAGGCTGAGAACGGCGATCTCAGGAGCCTTATCATCACTGGCAACGAAAAATTCTTCTCCGCCGGGGCTGATCTGAATGAAATCTCGGAGCTTAGCGGGCCGCAGGCCTTTGAATTTTCGCGCCATGGACAGGCGCTCATGCTGGCCATCGACCAGTTTCCCGTTCCAGTGATTGCTGCCATTCGCGGCTACTGCATGGGTGGCGGTATGGACCTGGCGCTGGCATGCGATTACCGCATTGCCGCCTCGAATGCGGTGTTTGGACATCGCGGCGCAAGCCTGGGCGTGATGACCGGATGGGGTGGGACACAACGCTTGCCGCGTCTGATTGGCAAGGCAAGAGCGATGCAGATGTTCCTGCTGGCGGGAATGGTGAAGGCGGATGAGGCGTTGAGGATCGGGCTCGTCGATGCCATTGCAGAAGATCCGGTTGAATGCGCAATGGCCGCTTTCCATCCCACGGAAATACCGGGCTAATTCTTGTTTCCTCAAGAGAACGGAACGATTGATCGTAGGCTACCGGAAATGTGACTATGCGTCGCGGTGTTGCCGTTTTTCAGTAATACCTCGTTCCTTGGAATCGCTGTCGTGATATTAAGAACTCGGCGCTGTGCCGCAGACCCCGCGCAAAGCCATCGAGGCCGGGAAACAATGATGCACTATGTATGTTCATGCGCCGTAACCCTCGGAAGCCGGGAGATAAAACTGAAGGTGGCAGGATGAATTTTTGGAGATTTGATGTATTCGACGTTTGCGGCATAGCACTGAGATTGTCTTCGAACGGGCGGCAGATGTTTCCAGGTATCACAAAAAGGCCCTGTTGCACTGCCAGCCGCTCAGTCAAGAAGTAGGGATTTACAAGGAATGCATGGGTGACCGGTGGGTTGGTGTCCAGAAAGACTTTGCGAAAAGCGCCACCACTCGCGTCAGCTGGTATTGCTTGTATGCTGTTTTGAGCTCTGGGTTGGGTAGAGCATTTTCAGGGTTCTCAAATGGCGTAATCTTGAGTGCGTAGACTGCAGCGTTTGGTCTAG
>DASXIL010000452.1:0-3000 GCA_036497985.1 Candidatus Angelobacter sp.
CGAAAACATCCAAAAAGTAGTCTTTGAACGCAGCAGCCGTTTCGGCGTCCTTGACTCCTATCATGGCGGCCAATTCAGAAGTCTGTTTGTCCAGCGCTTCGGTGGTCTGTTCAATGGTCATGCCCTTGGCTTTATCAGCTCTCACCTCATTTATAACCTGCTGAAACAGCGCAGCGTTGCCGCGTAAAAAGTCATTGTTCGTTTCGGCATCGCCATGGCCTGGGATGATTATGTTGGGCGCAAGAGCAGCAAACTTTTCCAACGTCCTAAGCCACTCTGCTGGATACGTGCCACCAATGGCAAACGGATAAGGGGTCAGCAGGATATCACCCGTCACGAGAACTTTTTCCTTCGGTAGATAAAGATAGGTATCGCCGGGCGTGATGGCTTGCGCGTGCAGCAGCTGAATCTCACGGCCGCCCAACAGGATGGTTATGGAACCAGAGAAGGTCACATTGGGATACGTCTTGTGCAATGCCAGCTTCTGCTCGAGAAAGTTGCGATCGACAGCCAGCCGCTCTTCCGCGGCTTTGATACGTTCCGGAGGAGCATTTTTGGCCTTGGCGGCAGCGATCTGCTTTTCAAATCCCTCTAGAAATTGCGGCAGATCTTCTTTCAGGCCTTTGTCATTCCACCGGGGCTCGACGGTCAGCATGAGTTCGCGCGTTTTTTCATGCGTGATGATTTGTAGTCCGGGAAAGGCGGCCAGATAGGTTTGATTGCCACCCCAATGGTCCCAATGCCAGTGCGAATTCACCAGGTAGCGAACGGGCTTGCTGGTAAGCTTGCGGATTTCTGCCAGCACTGTTGCGGCGGTTTCCGGCGTCGCGTTGGAATCAAAAACCAGAACGCCTTCATCGGAAAGGATTGCCATCGAATTTCCGCTCAGCCCGACGTCAGCATAAGGCGTAGTGGTGAAGAGATACACGCCTTCGACAACTTTCTGGCTGGTGACTTTGCCATAGTCTTTAGCAGGTGCGGTGCTGCTCAACAATCCAAGACACAGCAGAATGGCCAGGAATGGCCGTACGGCGATATGGTCCAATGATTCTCCTCCGGGCGCAATGTGGTAGTAGACGACTGGATGGAGACGTTGTGAGCGCAACTCATCCCTCCGGTGTGAAACAGGATGGGCTCGGGAGTTGGTGGGTGATTTTTAGAGCCGAGCCAGGCTATCAGAGCGCTTCTTCGGCCGCATTGATGGTCTGTTGTATGTCGGCATCGGAATGCGCAGCGCTCATGAACATGGCTTCATACTGAGAAGGAGGCAGATAAATGCCTTCCTCCAGCATTGCGCGATGGAACTTGCCGAAAGCCTGAGCATCTGATTTGGCGGCGGTGTCCCAATCGTGGACCGTGCCAGACTGGAAGAACCATGTGAACATGGATCCGACGCGGTTGGCGGTGAGCGGCACGCCTTTCTTTTTTGCCGCAGCGAGCACGCCATCTACCAACGTAGCGCTGCGCTGTTCCAGTTGCTGATAGATTTCTGACCGGTCCTTCAGTTCTTTCAGTGTCGCGAGACCGGCCGCCATCGCCAGCGGATTGCCGGAGAGCGTCCCTGCCTGATACACGGGACCGAGCGGCGCAATCATGTCCATGAGTTCTGCGCGGCCGCCATAAGCGCCAACCGGCAGACCTCCGCCGATGATCTTGCCCAGCGTTGTCAGGTCCGGTCTGATCTTGTAAAGCTGTTGCGCGCCACCAAAGCTCAAGCGAAAACCGGTCATCACTTCATCGAAGATCAATACCGCGCCTTGCCGCTCAGTAATCGACCGCAGGAACTCAAGGTAGCCCTTGCGCGGTGGAACGCAACCCATATTGCCAACCACGGGCTCCACGATGACACAGGCAATCTGGTCTTTGAATTTGGTGAAGGCCTCTTCCAACGCCGGCTGGTTATTGAATGGCAGGGCCAACGTAAACTTCGCTTGCTCGTCCAGCACACCCGCCGAGCCGGGAATGCCGAGTGTCGCAACGCCTGAGCCGGCTTTTACCAACAGAGAATCTGCGTGTCCGTGATAGCAGCCTTCAAACTTCACGATGTATTTGCGTCCAGTAAACGCCCGCGCCAGCCGGATGGCGGACATGGTAGCTTCAGTGCCGGAGCTGACGAAGCGAACTTTATCCATCGATGGAAAGGCTTCAATCACGGCTTCGGCCAGCTCGGCTTCGCGCGGAGTACACGCGCCAAAGCTGGCGCCGTCGCGATTGGCCTTTTCCACGGCTTCCACCACGCTGGGGAAAGCGTGTCCCAAGATCAGAGGACCCCACGAGCCGACATAGTCGATGTATTCATTGCCATCGGCATCCCAGGTGCGTGCGCCGCGGCCGCGCACGATGTACGGCGGCTCGCCGCCGACGGACTTGAACGCACGCACAGGGGAATCGACCCCGCCGGGGATTACCCGGGAGGCGCGGGCATGGAGCTCCTGTGATTTTGTTCGCTGCTTCATTGGAAATTGAATTCTAGTCGATTTGTCATTCCGCGCGGAGCGAGGAATCTGCTTTTACTACGAACCTCGCCTTTGTGGTTAAGGCCTTTGCCGTGCTCTGCCGCTCTTTGTCGCTGGCGGCCTGACCGGCCCTCTGCCAGAATCGCCTCGTTCTTGAAACTTGGGAGGGACAACATGAAACGTCTTTTACTTGCAACCTTTGTCTTTATCACCGCTTTCACGGCGATCGCGCAGTCTGCCTCGCGCATCCCTGACAATCGCGAGCTGGTCTCGCGCGCCCGCAGCTATTACGTTGATTCAGACAGCTTCTACATGAAACGCGAAGCGCTGGAGAGTTCGCTGCTCGGCCAGGACGAGTTCAAGGCCTGGGACCTGCAGATCACCGAGCGCGCCGACCTGGCCGACATGATCGTCCACGTAAAGCGCGTGCCGTTCTCGAACCATTTCAGCTACACAGTGCGCGACCGCGAGACGGATACAGTGGTGATGGCAGGGAAGGTGGATTCTCTTGAGGGGACCGTCTACGGGCGGGTTGCCGAGGAAA
>DASXIL010000453.1:0-1832 GCA_036497985.1 Candidatus Angelobacter sp.
TCTACCGGCAACAGAGCCGCGCGCGCCTCATGCACGAACATGGGGAAGCCCGGTGTATCGAGAAAATTGATCTTAACGTTGTGCCATTCGGCGAATGCCAGCGCATTCTGCATGGTCGTGCGGCGTGCTACATCCTCTTCGTCGTAGGCGGTGACTGCACTGCCGTCATCCACCCGGCCCAGCCTCTCGGTCATTTTGGAGGCTTGCAGCATCGCAGAGATCAAGGTGGTCTTCCCGCTATGGGCATGACCTACCAGGGCGACATTACGAATGTCCTGTCCTTGATAGGGTTTCAATGAACGATTCATCCGGAGTATCTCCAATTGCGATCCGAACGCGCCAGGAAGCGCGTAGCGGAAGGCCATAGGCCTGCGAATCACAGGAGAAGTACAGCGCAGACCCGATTTTCCATGCAAACGAGCGGCCTGCTTCGTTTGCGGGAACCGAGTGTAGCACAGTGTTCCTGCTTCGTTCTTTCAACCACCAGCGGGTTGATTTTATTGCCGATCGAGGTCCTCGCGCTGCCGGCGCAGATTCCAGACAAAGATCCCGATACGCAACAAAAGGATGACTAACAAGGCTACTGCCAGGGCCGCCGACTGCCCGTGAACCCCGTGACGTAACAGGATGCCCAACGCGATCAGGACAGCAATCACAAACACCGCGAACGTTAGCCACTCCGCCCGTTTCTTCATATCACTTCCTTATACGCGACAGTCGCACGTAGATCACGATGGCCAGCCCGGCAAAAACGCCCATCGCGATCATTGAGCTTAGCTGAAAGCGAAAGAGCACAGCGCCGGCTGCGGGCGTATGCGCGCCCGGTAGCAAGGCCTCCAGCAGAACAAAGACGCCAAAGCCAACCACGCCCGCTCCTACCAGGCTGAGTACGATCTTTAGCGTTGCCCGTTGCATCCCCCACCGGAAGCCTGCATCATATCAGCCGCCCACCCGTTACAATTCATAGGAGTGAAGGTCAAAGGAATGATGCAGACTATCCCCTTAGCTCCGGCTACGAATTTGCAAGCTTGCCGGAAGCGGCTCTCCGTGGCGGCGTTCCTGCTGCTCAGCGCGCTCACTGCGCCGTTTGCCGTCGCGCAGGCGACCACCGTCCATGATCCCGCAGCGCTCAAGCCACCGCCGGGCTCGAAGGTAGCCATCGTTGAATTTGAAGACATGGAGTGTCCTGACTGTGCCCGTGCGAACCCTCTGCTCAGGGACGCTGCGGCTCAGTACCACATTCCCTGGGTGCGTCATGACTTTCCCTTGCCGTTTCACGCCTGGAGTTTTGACGCAGCGGTTTACGCCCGGTGGTTCGACACTAAGTCGAAAAAGATGGGCGATGATTTTCGCGACGCGGTCTTTGCTAACCAGATGTTGATCGATGCGGCGGGTGAAACTTCTCCGGAGACGCCCGCAGGGCCTACGACCGCGGCGTCGGCTGCCATCCACAATTTCGCCGAAAAATTTGCCCAACAACACGGCTTGGCCTTGCCCTTTGTCGTCGATCCGCAAAAGAAGTTGGCAGCAGAAGTTCAGGCGGACATTGATCTAGGGAAGCGCATCGGCATAGAGCACACGCCGACCATCTGGGTGGTCACCAGCAAAACAAATGGAGTGCCTTTTGTCGAAGTAGTCGACCGGCAGCGCCTTTACCAGATCATCGACCAGGCAATAGCCGACACCAAGGGCCAAGCCGCACCGGCGCACCGCGGCACGGGCCAATAGAAGCATCCAAAAAACATTTCCACGATAGGTCCGCGGCACCGCAGATCCCTCGACTCCGCTCGGATGACAAATGAGATGGAGACGGTTTCATAGAGAGTTGTTGC
>DASXIL010000454.1:0-4197 GCA_036497985.1 Candidatus Angelobacter sp.
GTAATAAGGCAGCGGAGCGTGGCGCTTCATATATGCGCCGGAGTACAGCCCGGTATAGCCGGCAAAAGGCAGCGTCTGCGCATAGGACTTAAACGTCATGCCGTTGGTCAGCAGATGGCGCTCGATGTTATCGACATTGAAGACCGCCAGCGTGTCATTATTGTGCGTAAGGTACTGGCCTGAGGTGAGAATCAGGTAGTTTTCCAAAGAGCCGTGTTCATTGGAATAAAACTGCGTGGCCACGGCGCCCTTGGCCAACAGGCCGTTCAGGTACGGCATGGCGGCGCTGCCGACGACCCTTTCATAACTGCGGTTTTCTTCCGCCACAATGTACACGTGTTTCGAGCGGGGAACTTGAGCGAACGCGGACACGCCGAAAAACAGCGCCAGCGCCACGGATATCTTTCCTGCGATGGTTGTGAGTTTTGATCGGTTCATCATGCAGGGCACTATGCGGGAATCTGCCGCGCCAAGAAATCGGTAAGGACGCTTAGGGCCTGTGAGAGCCTTACCCGACAGAAAACCAAGCAGAGTAGCTGGATTCTTAAGATTCCACAGCTTAAGACATTCTAATCACGAGAGATATCTGGATGGAGAGCAGGGTATTAGGTGGGACTAAGGCAGGCGACAATTTTGGGACGAGTGAGAGAGAGAAGTAAGGCAGAGACTCTGGATTTCCAAAAGGAGAGACTCTGGATTTAACGCAGGAACCTTATGAAGGCCCTTAGTGATATCGGGCGTGTGGAAACCGATCAGTGAATTTCCAGCCCCATGATCCGGCCAGCCCCATCCAGTTCCAGAGTCCCTTTGCCCTGAAGGACAGAGTCTCCGTTCATGCCGGGGACGGTGATGAAAACTTTTTCATCGATCAGCGTGGCGGAATGCGTGCGGTTGAGATACTCCACGGACCTGCGGTTGCGGCAGGGTTCAGGCAGGCTGAAAGCCACATCGGCAAGTTCGCCGGTTTCCGTGACGGAAATGGCCACTTCCACAAAGTGGCTGCCTTCCACGTCGCGCTCGTCATCCGTGGGATCGAGCGTGGGCTTGAAAGAGACGTAATAGTGGAAACGCTCTTTCTCCGGGTTGTAAACGCCACGCGCGACTCGAAGGGACATAAGGGGAACCGAATTTTTATCATATTTTGTTTAAAATCTCGAACGCCGTTTTTCGGCGTGAGAGAGCCCTGTCGCTGGCTACACTCTTTAGGAGGTGAACCCCATGCAGCCCTTGAGCCGATATGGATCCCTCACCCGCAAGGTCATCGGGTTCGGGATTTCAAAAAGCTACCGTTTAGAATTCTTCCATGAAAGTTTTCCTCACCGGCGCGACCGGCTTTGTGGGCAGGCACATGCTGGAGCGGCTGCTGACTGAAGGCCATGCCGTGCGAGCGGCGCTGCGCGGACTGCCGGGACAGAACGCGCGACTGGTGGCCCACACTCAACATCTGGGACGCAAAGATGATTTCCAGTGGGTCCATGGCGACATAGTGGAAGGCACAAGGCTGGACGAAGGCATGCAGGGCTGCGATGCGGTGGTCCATTTGGTGGGCATCATCGTGGAGAAGGGAACGAATACTTTTGAGCGGGTGCATCATCTGGGGACGCGCAATGTGGTGGCAGCGGCGAAGCGGACGGGCGTCAAGCGTTTTGTGCAGATGTCGGCGCTGGGCGTGCGTGCCGATGGCGTTGCGCCATACCAAACCACCAAGTGGGAAGGTGAAGAAGAAGTCCGGCGGAGTGGGATTCCGTTTTGCATCCTTCGGCCCTCACTGATCTTTGGCCAAGGCGACGGATTTGTGACGCAGATGATGGCGACCATGCGCTCGGCTCCGCTATTTCGTCCGGTGCCGGGCGATGGCACTCCAAAATTCCGGCCCATTGCAGTTGAAGATGTGACGACCTGCTTTACGCGCGCGCTGACCTGTGAAGCCGCGACGAACCAGACCGTCGAACTGGGCGGAGCTGACGATCTGACGCTGAACGAAATGCTGGCGGAGATCGCGCGATGCGCCGGCGTGCGCAAGCCTGCCATGCATATCCCCATGCCGCTGATGATGGCGGGCGCCACTCTAGCGCAGAAATTGCTGAAAAATCCTCCTGTCACGGTGGACCAACTACACATGCTGCGGGAGGGATCAACGTGCGATATCGGGCCGATGAAGCGCATCTTTGGCATCAATCCGCGCGGGTTTGCAGGGTGCGGACGTAGTAAGAATTAAGCTGATTTACCGGGTACCCCTATGGCTGAATTCAGCGACTCTGTGGCTTGGGCGGGGTTAAAATAGAGGAAGCAGATCTGGACCCTCTGGCCGAGCGGAAATCTGCTCTGGCGTAGGCCGTAAGTGATTGATTTTACAAAATTTTACAGTCATGGGCAGTCGAATTCAGCTGCTCTGCATCTAACTGGATATACGCCCAAAAACTATGAGGGAGTTTATGGTCATGAAGAGAAATCTTTCTGTGGTCCTGATTGCCATTGCGCTGTTGGCAGCAAGCTGCTCGCGCGTAGGTAGTCGCCCGGACGCGCAGGTCGCCTCCGATGTGCAGAACAAGATCAACGGGGACAACAGTATCCCCGACAAGCAACTCAACATTAACGCCAATAACGGAGTGGTGACGCTCACAGGGACTGTTGCCAGCGATGCCGCGCGCAATGCGGCTGCAAACGATGCGGCGCAGATTGAAGGCGTGAAGACTGTCGTGAACAATCTTGAGGTCGCGACGGCGTCAGCGGCGAACCAAACGGCGCAACCGCAGGAAGAGGCGAACAATAATCCTCCGCCTCCGATGAGGGAAGAGCGACGTCCTTCACCCAGCACGCGCTATCGCAGTTCGCGTTCGACTTCCAGCAAGCCGGCCAGCAACAGCGGCGGCGATTCCGGTTTGCGCACCACAGTCCCGGCAGGAAGCAGCAGCGGAAATACGAGCAGCAGCTATGACTCGTCACAATCGACTGCTCCTCCGGCTCCAACGCCGGTGCCCCCACCGCAGAAGGTTACAGTGCCCTCCGGAACCCAAATCAGCGTGCGCCTGAATGATGAAGTGGATTCAGAAAAGGCGCAGGTTGGCGACGTGTTTCATGGATCGATCTCAGCGCCGGTAACGGTTGGTGAAGAGACGGCCATTCCCACCACAGCCGATGTTGAAGGCCGCGTGGTGGAAGTGAAGTCGGCTGGACGTTTTGCGGGACAATCCGTGCTGACGCTGGAACTCACCAAGCTTACGCTGAACGGCAAGACCTACAGCCTGCAGACCAGCCAGTGGACGAAGTCCGGCAATGGCCGTGGCAAATCTACGGCGGCGAAGGTTGGCGGTGGCGCAGCCGTAGGCGCTGTGCTGGGCGGAATCTTTGGCGGCGGTAAAGGAGCAGCCATCGGCGCGGCAGCAGGCGCAGGCGCGGGAACCGGCGTCTCCGCGGCCACCAAAGGCCAGCAGATCATCCTGAAGCCGGAAGCAGTGATTGGCTTCCAGTTGCAGGGACCAATCACCGTGACACCGGGAGCAAACCGGTCGGCAATGAATCAGTAAACTAGTTTCGTGCTTATGCGAACGCCGCCATTCGTGGCGGCGTTGTCGTTTTTATTGTCGCTTCGCTCGAACCGCCATAGACGGAAGCACTATCTTGCATCATCGCGCGCTTGATGCGGCGGCTCGGCGCGCAGGCCTGTTGCTGTGGAGATCTTCTTGAATTCGCTCGACGCGAATTCAGCATCTAACCTGTGAACGGCACGAACCTGAAGGCTAAAAGCATCAAATGGCAAAAACCAAAATAAGCGCCTTGATCCACACGTGTGACAATGCTCGCTCACTCGGGCGCGCGCTGGATTCACTTCGTCCGTGCGACGAGGTGATCGTAGTAGACCACGGCTCGCGCGACGAGACGGTAAAAGTGGCAAAGGAGCATGGCGCAAAGGTGATCAATGCCGTCCCTGGCGTGAGCAATGGAGCATACGCGCAGAATACACGCAACCTGTGGGTCCTATGCCTGCTGCCGCATGAGGCTGTTGCAGAAGACCTTGAAGCGTCATTGCTGGAATGGAGCGACGCCGAGCAGGACCCGAACCAGATGGGCTTTAACATGGCCATCCGCGAGCAGAACGGCTCAGGATGGAAACCTGTTGATGCGGAGATGCGCCTGGCGAACCGCAAGCAGATCAACTGGACCGGAGACCTGCCGCCGGCGAATCCTAAATTGCCG
>DASXIL010000455.1:0-4739 GCA_036497985.1 Candidatus Angelobacter sp.
CCACGGTTTCAGCGCCATGAAGAGCTGCCCACAGGCACAGCATTCCTTTGCCGCAGCCGATCTCAAGCATTGTCTTGTCGCGGAAATCTATGTCGCGAAAGAGTTGCGCTGCGAAACGCGCGAAATCAAAGCCGTGATTCCATAGCCCCATTTCCTGGCCAAGCTTTCTGAGACGCTCGGCAGGAGAAGCGGTAATTGGTTCGGTTGGAACGCTTTGATAGATGGTTGACATTGCGTTTTACTCCGATTGAAAGTTTTGCTGCAACGGTTCAGTCGCGCGAGATTTTTGCTTGACCACGCAACGCAGCCGCCAGGGCAGCAGGAAGCTTGCGTTTCAGCCATGCTTTGATCCCACGTTTTTTCTTTTGTACTTGAAGATAAAGACGGCCAAGCTTTGAAGGCCCGGAAATGAATACATTGAGATAATTTTCCTGGTGCGCTCCGAACTTCGATTTATAGGGATCCGCTCCTCCAAGAAAGTCATAGCGCTTGGCGCCCGTGCGAATCATCTCTTCCAGAAGATGCGCTTTCAATGCGTACCCGATCTTTTCTGCCGCGTACCTGGGATGAAAGCCTTCCTGGAGAAGAGAGACCGTATCGTTATAGCGAAAGCAGAATTGGGCCCCCACCGTTTCGCCGTTCAATTCCAGATGCCAGAATTCAAGCCAGCCGCGCTGCAGGAATGCCGTTGCCATTTGGTAGTAGAAATCGCGCCGCTCATTGCCGGCGAACGCGCCGGTTTCACCGCGGCCGGTCCAGCGCATCTGATGCAGCTGAAACAAAATGTCCAGCTGGTCTTTAAGATCTTCCGCGCATTCGCTGCGTCTTATGTGAACGCGATAGCGTGATTGCAGGCGTTTGGGATAACGCGTGAGCAGCGGACGGAATGACGGTTCCAGCGCGTTTAGATACTGTGGCCATGCAGCCGGCAAATCGACAACAAAGTTCGGCGTGAGCGTGGTATCCACGCTCCATTCGGCTTCATGCAGGCGCGTGCCAAGCCGCTTTGCCACGAGCGAAACCTGCGGAAGCGTCTCCAACGCACAGATGTCCCAATCTTTCTGTTTGTCGAGCCATGCGACGAATGCTTCGGCGCAGACCTCTTCGTTGCCCGGCGACGTAATGAAATCGAGCGCGTCAGAATCTCCTGATCCCGCGCCGACCATTCGCAACGTGGTGAGCGTAAGCCCGAAAAAAGAATTTTGCTCACCATAAAGAGGAGCAATGCCAAGCGTACGGCCTTGCGCGTCAGCGAAGACCAAACCGAGCAATTCCTTGTCCCTGGCAAATGCCTGCCACCAGGCTGCAAGCCATTCCGGAGTTTGAAATATGGAGGACGTTGGATTTGCCTGCAGCAGGCGATTCCAGCTTTCGCGAAACTGCTCCAATTCTTCCCAGGTACGGCATATGTGGACTGTGCATTCTTCTGCCATAGGGCGGGATTCGAGCGGGAGCGCCGTTTCTGTCTGTGCAGCGAGCATGGATTTACTTCCAGGGAAAGTGCAAGTTGGCTGCCAACCCATGCAGATCTTATCGAGACTAAGTATAAGTAAATAAATGGATTATATGCAATCATCCCGGCAATCCCGCCAAGAGATGGGCCAGCAATATGAAATCGTTTGCATATTCGTGACAAAACCGAACGCTTGGGTGATGAGTGCAAAATTTTAGAATTTCCAATCTTTCCCCTTGCAAATGATTTACACATTGCCTATAGTACATTGTACTTAAGGACAATATGTAATTGGCCAAGTGGACGATTGCCAATAGTTTTTCAGCAAGCCCCATAGGGGAGACTCGCTTTTCTTGTAATTCGGGAAAAGTCCCCTTCGCGCTGAAAGATTGATGGCATTTCGACGGAACCGGACACCTGGAAGGGGTTAGAGAATATTGCAGAATCAACTTGTCTCAGTTGGCTGGCTTCGCATTGGATCTGAATCCAATGTAGGGCCGGTAAAAGAGCTCTTCCAGTCAGGCGTTCTTGAACTGCACGGCATATTTTGCCGCGGTGGTTCTTACACCGCCCTCGCTTCCACTCCACTTTGAAGGTTTTTTCATTTTGTGCATCGGGTTCGCCTTGGCCTTTTGCTCCGAACGCCAAGTGAAGGCATAAGCGCATAAATTGGTTGCAAGGCACTGCATAAAGTGACAGGTGTCACAGTCAAATCGAGAGCTGGATACTATGATCGATTTGCCGGGACCATGGGCTATTTGGCCATAACACAGTATGGCCAGCGGATATGAGGGTGATGGAAAAAGAACAGGTTAGTACCAACACCGAATGTCAGGCATGTCACAGCCTGATCGGCTCCACATTGCATTCATCTCATTGCTCCGGCAATGAAATTGTGGAAGTTACTCCTCCTGAGCGGCGCAAACGGCAGTTACGGTGCGGACATGAAGAGGTTGAGCCATCCGCATTTCCCCTGGTGTCCGCAGCGCATGAATTTAAGACCCCGCTGGTGGTCATGCTTGGGTATACAGACCTTTTACTGAATGGCCATCTGGGCGCGGTCAACCAGAGGCAGAAGCAGGTGCTGGGAGAAATACAGGAAGGCGCCCAGCGCTTGAAAAAACTGATTCAGGACCTTTTGTTGCTTCAGGAACTCAAAGCTGGCCGGGGTGTTGTCCAGAACCAGGAATCCACAAGCGTGGATGAAAGTGTTAGTGAGATTTTTAACTATTGGGCTCCCACGGCCACGCAAAAGCGCGTCAGGTACCAGTTCAATCCGTCGGAAGGCAATGAAAGGGTGCGTATTGAGCCGCTCAAGCTGCAGCATGTTGTTTCCAGCCTGATTGAAAATGCGCTGAAACATACGCCCGCGCAGGGGCTGGTGACGGTAAGCGTGACACCGTGTTTCTGGGAGAGGCGGAAGGCCCAGAGCGAATTCTTGTTCAACATGGAACGGAAAGAGACTCGCAAGGTGGAAAACGCCGTTCGCATTGACGTAAGTGATACCGGACGCGGCATCGCACCCGAGCATCACGACGAAATTTTTGGAGACTTCGTACAGTTGCCGGGCGGATCCGCTCGCGGCACCGGGTTAGGACTGGCCATAGCCCGGCGGCTGGTGGAAGCGCACGGTGGGGTTATCTGGGTTGAAAGCGAAGTCGGCAGAGGAAGCAAATTTTCATTGTTGTTGCCCCAGGCCAAACAGGAGGCCAATTGAGCGCGCCAAACATACTACTCGTCGATGATGAGCCGAGTGTTCTTCGTTATACCAAGACTCTGCTCGAAATTGAGAATTATCATGTGGAGACCGCAGCTAGCGGTGAAGAAGCATTGCTGCGCATGAACCGTGGGCCTGCTCCCCATTTGATCGTTCTTGACATGGTGATGCCGGGAATGGACGGGCTGCAAACGCTGGAGAACTGCAAGAAACTTCATCCTGAACAAAAAATTGTGATGATCTCCTGCGTGAATGATACCAACCGCGTAGTACAGGCGATTAAGCTGGGAGCGTCCGACTACGTGACGAAACCGTTCTTATCGCAGCAGTTTCAGGGCGCGATCCGCAAGGCCCTGAATCCGGCCGTCTTGAATGCAATGAAGCCGGCTGATGTTCAAGCCAAAGGCTCAGAACTGGTTGACGAGCTGGAAGACGATTTCTTCTTTCTGGCCGCAAGCCCTGCCATGAAACAGATTCGCGCGCAGGCTGCACTGATAGCCAAAGTGAACGTGCCCGTCCTTCTTCTGGGTGAGAGCGGCGTGGGCAAAGAAATTTTGGCGCGCCTGATCCATAAAATGTCGATCCGCGCCCACCGTCCAATGGCGAAAGTGAACTGCGCGGCCCTGCCGGCGGACCTGCTGGAAAGCGAGCTGTTTGGTTATGAGGCAGGAGCTTTTACCGGCGCCAACAAGTCCAAGCCAGGCAAGTTTGAGATGGCGCACAAGGGAACCATCCTTCTCGACGAAATCGGAGAAATGAGCGCGGCGTTGCAAGCTAAGCTGCTGCATGTTCTTCAGGACGGCACATTCTCGCGCCTGGGTGGCCGCGCCAATGTTACGGTCGATGCCCGTGTTCTGGCGGCTACCAATATCGACGTAAAGAAAGCCATTGCAGAGCGCAGGCTCCGCGAAGATCTTTACTATCGTCTGAACGCTTTTACCATCACCGTACCGCCGTTGCGTGAGCGGCGTGAAGAAATTCCCATCTTGCTGCGCTATTACATGAATAACCTTGCCCGCCAATTTGGCAAGAATGTTTTGCCCATCTCAGACAAGCTGGTGCAGGAATGCATGCGCTACGCGTGGCCCGGCAATCTGCGCGAACTGGGAAACCTGGTAAAGCGCTACCTGGTGCTGGAAGACGAAAACCAGATTTTGGATGAGTTGCAGATGAAAGGCAAGGGCGGAAGCGTTGAAGATGGCGCTTCGGCATCCGGGCATGGCGGACTGAAGGCCCTGGTACGCAGCTTAAAAGATGATGCGGAAGCCAGGGAGATTCAGCGTGCCCTGGACGATTCAAATTGGAACAGAAAAGTGGCCGCGATGGATTTGAACATCAGCTACAAGGCGTTATTGTATAAAATTAAGCAGCATGGCTTATCGCCGGCGGCGAGCCGCGAGTTCGGCCTGCGCGCCAAAGCCAATTAAGAACAAGTTTCTTGTCAACACGGTGTTTCTGCTGCGGCTGACTTTGAGGTCCATTTATCGATGGCGAAGTATCTGGTTACCGGCATTGCTGGGTTCATCGGCTCTTCGATCGGGCATGAGTTGGTCCGCTGTGGGGAAACGG
>DASXIL010000456.1:0-1912 GCA_036497985.1 Candidatus Angelobacter sp.
CAGATGGCCAAACTTGCGGCGCCGCATTCAATCCGCGAAGCGCTCGATGCGATTGCCAGGCAGCACACCACTCCGGAACATTTTCTCGACGAAGCTCGCAAAGATTTGGACCTGGCAACCGAATTTGTTCGCCAGAAGCATCTTGTGACGATTCCTTCCCGAAACAATCTGCAAGTCATTCCTACGCCGGAGTTCATGCGCGGAACGTACGGGGTTGCGGGATTCAATCCTGCGCCCGCGTTTGAACCGCAACTCGGCGCATTTTACTGGGTGACTCCGATCCCGAGCGATTGGCCCAAGGAGCGCATTGATTCCAAACTCCGCGAATATAACCGCTATGGATTAATGCAGATCACGATTCACGAAGCCATGCCCGGACATTACGTGCAGTTTGAGATTGCCGACAATCTCGAACCGAAATCGCGCCGAGCGCTGCGCAATATTTTCGGCAACGTGCCCTACGTTGAGGGTTGGGCGCTGTACACCCAGCAAATGATGTCGGAAGAAGGATTCATGGACAACAGCGTCGAGCTGCGGCTGACGTTTTATAAGCAATTGCTGCGCTCCATCGCGAATGCGATCCTCGACATCCGCCTTCAGACCATGGGTATGACCGATCAACAGGCATTAGACCTGATGATCAATGACACGTTTCAGGAAAAAGAAGAGGCGACCGCCAAGTTACAGCGCGCGCAGCTTTCTTCTTGTCAGCTGCCAACGTATTTTGTGGGCCTGCGAGGCTGGCTGGACATTCGCGAGGAGTACAAGAAGCGCAAGGGATCGGAGTTCATGCTTTCAGAATTTCATGACGCCGCCTTGAAGGAAAGCGCTGTGCCTTTGCCCGCGCTGCGCCAAATTTTGCAGTAACGATTGTGTTGGCAATGCCTAAGAAGAGCCTAACGCATCGGATTTTGTCGGAGGAACCATGGTGAGCAACAATCGATGGATTCTGTTCGGCCTGGCATTGAGTCTGCTTCTGATTTCGCATCCAGTCCTCGCGCATCACGGCTTTGCCAATTTCCAGATGGATCAAACGTCAACGATCAAGGGCAGCGTCGTTGACTATGAGTTGATCAACCCGCATGTGCAAATTACTTTGAAGGTGGAGCAAGAAGGCAAGTCCGTGGAATGGAATGTGGAAGGCGTGAGCCTGAACATGATGGTACGCGCCGGATTTAAAAAGGATTCCTTGAAAGCGGGAGACGTCGTTTCGATTACGGGACATCCCGGTAAGAACGGAAGGCCTGTTCTGTTGCTGATGAAAATCACGTGGTCCGACGGCCCAGTGCTCTCCGCACCTTATGAGTAGCCTCGTTTTGTTTGCGGTCTGCAAGAAACGGAGGTCACCTCGATGAGATACCGCGCTTTTTGGGTTGTTGCCATCGCCGTCACGTCGAGTCTCTCTCTCTTTATGCTTGCAAGTGCGTCAGCGGCGCCTCAAGCAGTGAAAAGCAAAGATTCAGACCAGACGCGCGATCTTTCGGGCGTCTGGTTCACGCAGGGCAAAGTGCGGGCCAATTTTTCTTTTGAAGGCGGCGCTCCTTTCCTGCCTTGGGGCGAGGACCGAGTTAGAGCCGGTCCGCAAAAAGACACGCTCGTCGTGCTCTGCATTCCCCCAGGCGTGCCCCGAGTGTGGACAGAGCCATATCCATTCGAAATTATTACGCTGCCGCAGCGCGTATTGATCGTCTACGAATATCAGCACCTGATCCGGCAGATTTATACTGACGGACGGGATCATCCCAAGGATCTGACGCCTACCTACATGGGAAATTCGGTCGGCAAGTGGGAAGGAAACACGCTCGTCGTGGACACCATTGGATTCAACGACAAAACCTGGATCGATGGTACAAAGCATCCACACTCAGACGCACTCCATGTTGTGGAACGAATCCAGCGCGTGGGCCATGAA
>DASXIL010000457.1:0-7891 GCA_036497985.1 Candidatus Angelobacter sp.
TGCTGAATTGGCTTCGAAAATCGGAATCAAAGACACGGAAACCGCCGCTGCGTTCAAAGATTACTTTTTGGATGTTTTCGTGAAACGAGCCTATCGCGAACTCGATGGGCCATTGGGAGATTTGCCTGATGGGCTGAAATAGATTTTTTATGAAATCCCGACCCTGAGCTTGTCGAAGGAAAGGGAACCCTATTGCTGTGATGACATAAATGGGCTGGAGTCGAGAGCCAGCTTCCGATTTATCAAGCTAACGCCAGGCAGCAACGCGAGTGTAGGGCTCCCTCACTGCGTTCGGGATGTTAAGCTCATATCCCAACAGCCCCGTAATCCGTCCCTGTTTCGGTATCGCGTACTTTGTCGCGTTCATAGGCGCGATAAGGATTTCGGTGCGTGCCCAGCCGGCGCTTGCGCAACTCAAAACCTGCATACAAACCGCCTGCCAGCACCGCGGCTGCTAGAGCCGCAATGGACATCACGCGGCCTGGGTTGTTAATCAGCGGCCGGGCAATATGCGAAGCGGTCATCACAACCCGCGCGGGCAGTCCCATGGCATGGCGAAAATCATTCAACGATTCTTTTCCGCCGCGCTCCAAAGCGCGATAAGCATACAGCGAGCTATACGGCACCGGCATATCAAGGTCCTGGCCGCCATTGACCACCACGCGGCTCACGCCGCGCTCTTCCTGTGCTTCCAGCAGTTCCTGAATGGCTTGGCCCAATCCGGCGGGCTTTGACCAAAGCGACAGAAAAGCCACGCGGCCGGATTTATCAATCAGGAAAGCCGGATTGGGGAGCTTGGAATACTTGCGATGGATGGTGCCCCGCAGGTCGTCCACCAGGATCGGCATGTGCATGTCTTCTTCGTCACGTAGAAGGCGGGCCGCCTCAGTCTTTTCGCGCATGGACTTGTGCGCAGGAATCACCTCGCCGGGATGCGCTTCGCGCACATAAATAAAAAGAAATTCGATCTCGTCGCCGCGAAAGCGGTCATACAGCTCGTTGATCTGCCCGATCGAGGCGGCCGTCATGGGGCACGTGGCCGATCCAAAGACCAGCAGCACGTTCTTTTTTCCAGCGTAGTCGCTTAAGCGAACTGTTTCGCCATCGAGGGTAGTGGCCTTGAAGTCGGGCGCCTGCACTCCCGGTCCCGGCCCAGAGAATGAGCTGCGGGCCAGATCATGAAACAGTTCGCGGGAAAAGTGCCCGTAATTGTAATTACCCAAACCCAGCATTTTCACTCCTATGAAAGCGCGTTTTCGCCGGTAGAATCTGCAAACTTGCCAAAACAGGGGACAACGGAATTCGATGCCGCTGGCGTCTCCGCTGTTTTCTTTAAGCTACCCTGTCTTAAATTATTTGACCACGATAAAATGAATGGTTTCTCGGCAGGGCCCGGCGCTTGCAGTATAAGCCCGGTGAAAGATTACGTGGAGGGATGAATGGCGGCTTTGAAAGCTGGAGAAATGGCCCCGGAGATCGAGCTTCCCGCGGTGACGGGAAAACAGAGACACAAATTCAAGCTCAGCGATCTTCGCGGCAAAAAGAACGTGATTCTGGCGTTTTACCCGTTGGATTGGAGCCCAACTTGAACGAATGAAATGTCGGCGTATGGCAGGTATCTGCCAAAGTTCGCCGAACACGATGCCCAGGTCGTGGGCATTAGCCCGGATTCAATTTACAGCCATCTCGCCTGGCAGGAGAAGTCGATTGGCTGGCTCGAATATCCGCTTTTGAGCGATTACTGGCCTCACGCCGGTGTGGCCCAGCAGTTTGGCATCCTGCGTCTGGGAGAGCCGTTGCCCGGAATCAATGACCGCGCCATTTTTATCGTGGACAAACAGGGGAAGATCTCATTTTCCAAGACCTACGAACTTGGCCAGGAACCGGACTATGAAGAGCTGGTGACTGAACTAGGGAAGGTCAAATAACAGCGCCGGCGCGATAAAGAGATAGAAAACGAAAACGCCCTCGCGAATGAGGGCGTTTTTATATTTTGATTGGGAGAGCGCTTATTTCGTTGCGGTTTTTTTAGCCGCCGCTTTCTTGGCCGCAGGCTTCTTAGCTGCCGGGACCGCAGGTGCTTTTTGCAGCATGTCTTCAATGATCTGGTCTAGCTTGGTGCGGTCCTCAACTTCAACGGCGGGAGTTGCGGTGCCCCCATTGCCTACAATGAAAATAGTAGGCGTGTGTTGCAGGCCGATTTGCGTTCCCATCTGGCGGTCGGCCAGGATCTTGGCTTTAAACTGTCCATCGGGATCCAGAACAAAAGGAACCGGCGACTTGTTGTCATTGGCAAACTTGTCCACGTACTGGCGCAGGTTCCCTTTATCGATCTGCGTCTGGTTCTGGAAAATATAGCCGCGGAAATCGTCGCCCAGCTTCTGTGATTTGGTGTCAAAGTAGCGGGCAAACACCGCTGCGTCAAAAGACCAGGGATGCTGTTGCAGCGGAAAATCGTGCAACACCACCGGTATGTTGTGCTTCTTGGCCGCTTCCCAGACCACCGGATAGGCGCGGGCACAGTCAGGACACTCCAGGTCCTCAAACATCACAATGGCCACGCGCGCGCCCGCCGGCGGCTTAAGTTGTGAACCGTCTGCTGCGCGGGAAGCCACTGGAGCAAGCGCAAGGGCGAGCCCTGCTGCCAAGTGAATAAAACGCTTTGCCAATATGTTCATTTTGCTGGTCATCCTGCCTTCTTTGGGGTTTTGACAATATTTTTCTTGCGGACTGCTGCCTTCGCCGGGGAATTAACTTTGGCGGCCGTCACCGGCTGCTCCTGAGTGAGCATGTCGATCATCTGCTCCAGCTTCTCCCGGATTTTCACTTCTTCCACCAATGGCTGTGAAACTCCGCTATTACTTACAACCCATATTGTGGGAGTATGTTCCACTCCAATGCGCTGCCCAAGCAGGTAATCCGCCCTTACCAGATCGGCGAGTTTGCCTGCTGGATCTTTTTCTGCAGGGACGGCCGTCTTGTTTTCAGCAGCAAATCTTTCTGCCCACTGGTGCAGGTTGTCTCTGGTGATCTGTACCTGGTTAGCGTAAATAAACTTACGAAATTCATTGCCCACGTCCGCCGATGTCTTATCGAAATAGCGAGCCCACACGGCTGCATCAAAGGCCCAATTATGCATGGGCAGAGGGAAATCATGCAGCACCACCGGTATTTTATGGGCGTTTGCGGTTTCCCAGACAATGGGATAAGCCTTGGAGCAGTCCGCGCATTGCAGGTCTTCAAACATCACAATAGCTACCGTGGATCAGCGAGGCGGCTTGAGCAGGGTGGCATCGGCGGCAAACGCAGCAGCGCTCAAACCCAGTACAAACAGCGTGTTCAAGACCCGATTCAGGCGCAATTTCACTCCCCGGCTCCCAACTCAACAAGTAGGCTCTTATCCCATATTTTACGTGAGCCGCAGCCTTAACACATAGGTTGGAATGGCCTCAGAAATGAAACTTAAGACTGCCTCCCAGCGTGCGTGACGGTGCAAACTGGATCGGGATCTCTTCGCTTTCCTTGGATATCTTATAGCGATTGTCGGTCAGGTTTGTCGCGTCCAATTCCAGATCAAGGCGGCGGGATTCGGCCTTCCACATGTTGAATCCGGCGCCCAGATCGGCAGTAAGATGCTGGTTCAGCCGTGGGCCATTTTCAACAATGGTTCCGCTGCCGTAGCGCAAAGCAGTGCCGATCCAGGAACTTCTCCAGCTGTTGCGATAAAAGAGATTGGCCGTGCCCGTATGCGTTTGATCGAAGGCCGGCTGAATACGCTCGCCTGGATCAAGAGGTTCGTCGCCGGTAAACCCACCCGTTACCGGGCCATAAAAGAAGGTACGGGCGAGCGTATATTGCACACGAGCGCTTATGCCCAGCCGTTCCAGGCTGCGCACATTCAGGATCACGTCAGCGCCGCTGGAGCGCGCCGTGTTGAAGTTGATAGGTAGAAACAGCCGCGAGATGCTGATTTCATGGTTCTCAAAGCTGTTGTGCCCGGTGTGCGTGTAAGCGTCCACTTCAAGTGCCACCTGCGGATGCAGTTCCTGCTGTATGCCGACTTCAAAATAGTTCTGCGTATAAGCGCGAACGTTGCCCACGCGCTGTCCAGGATCAGCGGCATTATTGCCGATAAAGCTGGCCAGCAACGAATATTCAATGGGAGGCGGCGAGAACAACCGGTTGTAAGATGCGTGCACCACTGATTTTGTGCGTGTGATGTGATAGGCCACGCCCACGCGCGGACTCATCTGCACATGCGTGTCAACCAGGTCAAAATAGTCATAGCGCGCGCCCGCATCCACGGTGAGGTTTTTGAATGGCGAAAAATGATCTTGCAGGTAGAGGCCTGCCTGCCCGCCTTTTACTCCGCCTCTAAAGCTGAAAGCTCCGCTGGCGTCAAGATTGAAAATTTCCTCGTCGCCGCGACCGTCAACAAAGAAGCTTTCCAGTTCGCGCAGCCGCGTCAAATCCACCCCGGCTTTCAAGACGTGCCCATGCCACAGGTGCACCACGTCACTCTTGGCGCCCACGGTTAGCGTGCTGCGCGATCCGATAGAAAGCGGTGTGATGGGATCAGAGGTCGGCAGGATGCGGTCTAAGCCGATGCGCTGATAGATGGAACTGGAGAGAACTGTATCGGGAGAAAACGAGTGTCCCCAGGTAAGAATTGCCGTCTGCTGGCGGAGATGCCGTGAAGGATCGCGGCCTACATCCTGGTCTTCCGGGAGATTGGGCTGCTGAAAGTTTGCGCCACTGCCCAGCAACAGAAGCTTGAAATTATCCTTTCCGCTCACCCAGTCCAGCTGCGTGGTACCGCGCAGCGCTGAGCCAAAATCATGCAACTCAATGGCGTTGGGAGGATCGAGAAATCGTCCGGAAGTAAAGCCGTCTGCGAATGCGTAATAGCCGAACTTGCCTTTCGCGCCGCCATATTCGGCGTTCATGTCGTAATTGTCTTGGGTGGCTCCGCGAAAATTTACTGACCCATGGTCCTGCATGTCGCGGCCGGAGCGCGTCGTAATATCCAGGACGCCGCCAAAACGGTTGCCATATTCGGCCGTGAATCCTCCGGTCATCAGATCGACGGTCTCAAAGATCTGCGGGCTGGCGCCTGGGCTGAATTGCGGTTGCGTGTTGTCCAGAAAAGAAACGCCGTTAATAAATTCATGCAGGGAAAACTCATTGCCGCGCACGTTGATGAAGTTGTCATGGCTCTGGCTTGCGCCAGGCATCAGGTTGGCGACCAGATTACTGGTGTTTTCCACCATTGGATCCATCAACCGCTCAAGCTGCTCATGGCTGAAAGCTTGCGAACTGCCGGTCCTGCTCGGATCGATCGTCTGGTATTGCGCGGTTACCTCTATGTTTTCAGTCACGGTGGTCTTTGGGGCCAGTTCTATTGTCAATGAGACCGTTTCGCGCGGCGGCAGCACCATCTGATAGTCGCGCGTGAAATAGCCCGACGCCTCAGTCTTCACCTCATATTGGCCGGCATTCACCGCGGCAAAATGGAACCGGCCATTGGCGTCAGCTACCGTCTTCAGTGCCGGCACGGAAGCTCCTGGATGCGTGAGAGAAACTTGAGCTGCCGCCACGGGCTGTCCAGCCGACGTTCTTACTACACCTTCCACGCTCGATTGAGCAACGCAGAAAGACGCAGCCAGGATGAAAGGGGCGAGGAAAATCCAGCGGATCGTGCGCAAAATAGTCTCCAGAAGGCAAGGAATTCAGTGTTCGATTCTACCTTAGTTGCTGAAAAAGCTGCTGTCGAAATGCTGCTCGAAGTTGCTGAAAAAGCTGCTGTCGAAATGCTGCTCGAAGGCAGAATCTGGGTGGGACGAAACGCACAATCGCTGGACAGTTTTCACCGACAAACACAGGATGCAGACGGGTATTCTAGAAAAACTTTTGCGGCGAAAGCAGAGCTATCTTCTGGCGGCCTTTTTTGATCAGGTTGCCGACCCAGTGCAACACCCCAGTTTTGGGCTGAGCTTGGTGGGCCATAATCGCGGAATAAAACTCGTCGTAAAAGGAATCGTCGGCTGGCGCGGCGGTTATTTCAAGCGCCGACCGTCCCTGCGTTGTACTCTCAAACTGTGGTTTTGCGCTGGGGTTCAGCCGTGTAGCAGAGCTGTTCATAGAGGGAACAGAGGCATGCAGGCTTACGGCAAAGCTCGCGATTACGAGAGAGCAAAGTAGACGGCGCACAACGTTTATTATACGGCCCCATTGGCACTCGCATAACTGGGTGGATCGCCGAAAATTACCCTAGTTCTTTAGTGCTAAAACGTTTGGGTTGTCTCTCTAAGGCCTGAAGTCGCAACAAATTGTTTGCCGGTATAGCGTCCCAAAAGCTTACGGGTGGCCTCGACCGTAAAGGCACGATCTGTACCAAAGGCCAAGTGCCCTCCATCGTGCAGTAGGACGATCTCGGCCTGCGCTTTAGGACGGGAGTCAACCTGTCGGCCTACCTTTTCCACGATCTGGTCCGCAGACCTGGCACTCCAGTCAGAGCCGGTCACCGACCACATGACAGGGTTAAGTCCCATGCGGCGCGCTGTCCGCAGTACATTAGGACGGCGACCGCCAAACGGTGGTCGAAAAAGCGCGACCTTTATTCCCAGCGCGTCTTCCAGGGTGTTGCTGCAGTCGGCAAGTTCCTGGCGCAGCCGCGCCGCCGAAACCAGAATCAGGTTAGGATGACTATCCGTGTGATTGCCAATCTCATGCCCTGCGGCCAATATGGCGCGAGCAATCTCCGGGTGCCGGCGCACATATTTGCCGATGAGAAAAAATGTCGCCCTGGCATTGTGCTTTGCCAGCACATCCAGCAAATGCATTGTGTGCGGATCATTCGGCCCATCGTCAAAGGTAAGCGCCATCTGACCAGGATCGCTGCCGTGCGTGAGCGTGCGTCCGTAAAGCTGCGATGCAGGAGCCATGGTGGCATATCCGGCATAGCTGGCCGCAGCGGCGGAAGCGAGCGTGATGTAGGGCCAAAGCATCGGTAGAGATTTGGTAATTGGGTAATTTGGTAAATGGGTAATGAAAATTAACGCCTGCAGCAGAACAACCTAGGTTTCCTTTGGCTGTCCAAACGTGATCCAGAATCCATTGTTATCGCGAATAATGAACTCCCGCATGCCGTAAAACGCGTCGTAAGGAACTTGCACAACGGGAACCCGTTCCTTGAGTTCGTCATACAACTGATCGAGGTTCTGCACATGCAGGTACAAATCTACTTCGCGGCGATGAGCTGTGCTCTGCTTTCCTCCGGCGCTGAGCATGAATTCGCTGCTTCCGTAGATCAACGCCGCCCAGTTCATCTCACCGTCCTCTTCGTTAATCGCTCGCACCCTGAACCCAATCGATATGTACCACTCGACTGTGGCTCTCACGTCCGGGACATGAATCATGGGAACGATTGTCTGGGGCATGGTTCACCCTCTTCGAGTTCAAGCACAAGTTCGCTCTCGCGCTCCGCTTCATAATAAAGCACTTCGTCGGCTTTCCACAGCCTGTTAACTGATTGCACATTGCCAGCGGACGGTTTGCCATATATGCTGCGTTCAAGTCGACCGACTTGTGCGCATTTATCAGTGACACGTTTACCAGTGATTCGTTACCAGTGACGCTTTTATCAGTGAACCATGGCCAAGCTTTTTGAACCGCCACAATACATAGCAGTGGAAGGGCCCATCCGAGTGGGCAAGAGCACGCTGGCCAATATCATTGCGGACCGGCTGAACGCCCAGCGCGTGATCGAGCCGGAAGACAATCCTTTTCTTCGCGCGTTTTATGAAGGTGAGCGCGGCGCAGGCTTCCAGGCCCAGTTTGCTTTTCTAGTCAGGCGATTTGAGCAATTGCGCGCGCTGGAAGTGGGGCCCAA
>DASXIL010000458.1:0-5440 GCA_036497985.1 Candidatus Angelobacter sp.
TCCGAATGCCGCAGGCTGATGTTTTCTGCGATATGTGCCGTCGTCGATATTGGCAGGGCGCTGTATATCGTTCACTGGCTGCGATGGACGAACGTAGCGTGCGTTTGCGGCCACCTGTGATTGCTCCAGACCAAATGGAGCCGCCAGAACCATTTCGACATTGGTTCCTTGCGGCAGGTAGATCTCATCACCGCGTTTCAGCAAGACCGCACCAAGGCCCAGTGCAGCGCCCAGGCCGGCCCCGGGCAGCAAGCCGATGCCAAATCCACGATGCGAGCCGATGATCGCGCCGCCAACGGCGCTTGCCGCTGTAGGGGTGATTACTTTTTCTACCTGGTCCACCGGTTGGAGCTTTCTATCCTCGCTCCGCGTGCGGATGTTCCGGGCGCCGGGTATGCTCTGCAATACGCCGTTGATTGGCACTACAAGGTTGTTGGGAAAGAGGAGAGTGGTGAAGTGGAGGCGGAATTCTGACGTGCGTTTCAAATGCCCGGGACGTTCGTCGGATTCCACCACGCCCTGTACCAGCGTGTGGGCGGGAATGACTACGCCATTGCCCTGCACCACAGGATAGAGAGTTTCCAGATAAAGACCGGAGCCCGCTGTTCCCGACGTGGTGTGCAGCGGGCTCTTCAGGACCATGAGCACCCGGGTCCCGGCGGGTATGGTCACCGTGGAAGGAGCGGTTGTGGTTGCAACCTGCGGCGCCATAGTTTCAAGAAGCGGGGTTTGGTCCAGCAGTGCGTTTTGTGCGGGACCGGTTTGCGCCGGCGGATCGTCAAGCCACGGCAAGCCTTGCGCTGATGCGAGTTTGGCCAGCATTACGATGGCGAGGAGGAGAGAATGTTTTTTGGAACCAAGCCTGTTCATGATGGCCTCTCTCTTTTCACTACGAATGTGACTCTATCTCCCGGTAGAATTGGCTCTCAAGCGGCAAGGCGCGGCAGGGTGCGGATGCCGCTGAATGTCGTGCCATACCCCATCGACACCAAAAGGAAGAACGGCGGAACGCAAACCATGACAACCAGCAACCCGGCTGATCGACTAGATTCATGGAAAGAGATTGCTTCTTATCTGCGGCGCGACGTGCGCACTGTTCAGCGCTGGGAGAAGAAAGAAGGGCTGCCTGTCTATCGCCATCTGCATGACAAACTTGGGTCGATCTATGCGTACCGCAATGAGCTGACAGAATGGTTCAATACGCGGCAACAATCCGGCGCGGCGGTTGCGACCGGGAACCGCCAGGAAGGCCCCGCAGAAAAGATCAAGCTTGCCGTATTGCCGTTTGGCAATCTGAGCGGAGCAGCGGAAGACGACTACTTCAGCGATGGTCTTACTGAAGAGATGATCACGCAGATCACGCGGTTGCAGGCCTCAGAACTGGCTGTGATCGCACGAACCACGGCGGATCACTACGATTCCAGCAGCAAGTCCCTGGACCAGATGAAGAAAGAGCTGGGAGTGGGATATGTGCTGGAAGGCAAAGTCAGGCGCGGCGGCAAGCGAGTCCGCATTACGGCGCAACTTATCCAGCTAAAAGACCAGACGCAGCTATGGGCGTAAACATACGAGCGCGATCTCAGTGACGTACTGAGCGTGCAGGCTGACATTGCCCAGGCGATTACGCGTGAAATCAACCTGGCGCTGAATCTTTCCCAGAGCACGCGCCTCTCCGATTTGCAAAAAGGGCATGGGCAGGTGCAGCCCGCCGCTTATGACGCCTACCTGAAAGCGCGTTACAACCTGCACCAAATGACGCCGACGGCGATCAGCAAAAGTATCGAGGACTTTGAGCAAGCCATCCAACTCGACGAAAAATATGCTCCGGCCTACGCCGGACTGGCCAGCGCGTATGCGTTGCTGGCGATAGCGCCATTTGATCTGCTGCCGCCGCGTGAAGCCATGCCGAAGGCCGAGAAAGCGGCACGCAAATCGCTGGAACTGGATAGCTCATTTGCGGAAGCGCACACGGCATTGGCGCTGGTGAACCACCATTACCACTGGAAGTGGGAAGAAGCTGAAGCCGGCTACGAGCTGGCGATCGAACTGAACCCGGACCACGCCGACACTCATCTGTGGTACTCATGGCTGCTACTGGCGCTGGGAAGGCGCGACGCCGCATTTGATGAGATTGAGCAGACAATGAGCATTGTGCAAGAGACAGACCCGCACCGGCTGGTGGCCGTCCACACGACGCGCGCGGCCGCTTATTATTTTGGCCGCGAATACCAGCGAGCGGTGGACGAATGCGAGAAGGCAAAGCAGTTGGATCCCGGATACTTTATGCTGCACTTCATCGCGGGACGCGCCTATATGCGCTTAAATGACCATGCCAAGGCCATTGCCCACCTGAAGCAGGCACGAACCGAAACGGGCGAGATGCCGCTGATGGATGCAGCGCTGGGCCTGGCGTACGCCGTGAGCGGCAAGAAAGCTGAGACGATGAAGCTGGCAGAGGCGTTTAAGGCAGCGGCGAAGAAACGCTACATACCGCCAACCTATTTTGGAATGCTATTTGCCGGCCTGGGCGACAAAGACAAAGCAATGATGTGGCTGGAAAAAGCCTATGACGATCGCGCCGATGGGCTAACCTGGCTCAACGTTGAACCGATGCTCGATGAAGTGCGATCGGACCCGAGGTTTCAAGATCTGATACGCAGGATTGGGTTGGTGTAGAAAGCTATCTTTACATTGCATCGACCGCTTCAATCACTTTTTGAATCCCCTGAAGGTAACGCGCGAATATGGCCTGAGCATCCAGGCTTTCTGCCTGCGCTTTGCCCTGGCGAACCTGCAGGAGTTCCAGAAATGGGCTGGGATCAAATTGAATATTCAATGCCAGTTGCTCAATGACTTCATTCTTGGTGCGAGGCGGCTTTTCTCCCCGGGTGAGCAGAGTATGACGAAAGAGCGTGGCAAAATTCGCAACTGAATCCAGCATGAGCAACCGGACCTTTTGGTTGTCGGTGCACCACGCGAGATAGTGCTGCCGCAAGAAGAGTAACTTGGTCCGTAATTCATGCTCAAGCTGGAAACGATGGCGATCCAGCGGAACGTTGAGGCCCTGGAAAATGTCTTCACCGTGGAGAATGTGGTGCTGTTGCTTGATATCGAGCATTTCGATGGGAAAAACGTCAGCAGCACGCTCTATCTCCTGCCGGGAGAAGACAAGCGGCGCAGGAAACCTGTTGGCCGCCCACCACGCGATGGCTGGAGCCAAAGCCTGAAGATGTTGAGAAGAGAGTTCCCGGACGACGCACAACAAGTTCACGTCTGAAAACTCAGAGTGAAACTCATCTGAGGCTGCGGAACCATACACCACCACGCAGACCAGGTTGTTGCCTGAGGAGGCTTTGAGTTTCTCTACAAATTCCGCCAGATGTTTTTGGCCGAGCTGCTTTTCCTTCAACATAGATTCTCCTGGGTATTACCAGCTTCCGCTGGAGCCGCCACCATCTGAGCTGCCACCGCCAAAATCGCTGCTTGAACTACTGCTGGAGCTGTCACTGCTACTACTGCTTGAACTCTCGCTACTGGAGCTGTCACTGCTGCTGCTCCAATCGCCACTCGCACCGCCACCGCTTGAGCTTCCGCCGCCGAAGCTGCTGGAATCTCCTCCGCCGCCAAAACCGCCGCCGCCGCCCCAACTGGAACTGCCGGAAGAGTTGCTGCTACCGCCAAAACCATTGATAAGTACCGTGTTCGAGTGGTTATAGTAGCCACCAACGTTTTGATAGACGGGATAGCCATAGCCATAACTCGATCCGGAATAACCGCTGCGGGATGCGACTACCACTATCCAAAGGATGCCCCCGATGACCAGCAAGACTATGAGGAATCCTCCGATCACCCCAGCCATGCCCGTGTCTGATGAACTCGAATATTGATAAGAAGCGGCTGGCACGGGGGTGGGCGCAGGAGCATCGCCAATGGAGATATGAGCGTCTGCAGCGATGGCATCGGTCACGCGGCGGGTGATGACTTGTAACGCACGGCCATATTTGAACTCTTTGAGGTAGGGAACAGCTTCACGTCCGAAGCCCGCGGCTTTTCGATCTGTTACAACTGGTTCCAATCCGGTGCCAACTTCGATGCGATATTTATGGTCGCGAATCGCCAAAAGAATGAGCACACCGCGATTGTTTGACTTTGGCCCGATGCCCCACTGGTGAAAGAGGCGGCGGGCAAACGTCTCTATAGGGGATCCATCGAGGCTTTGGACGGTGACAACGGCAATCTGGGCCTGGGCGCGTTGGTCCACCTGAGTGCATAGATATTGAATTTGGCGGTTCGATTCCGCGTCGATGACATTGGCAAAATCATTGACGAAACCATTGGGCTGGAGCTGACGAACCTGTTCAGCGTTGAGCAGTCCCAGAGCTAGAACGGCAAATGCGAGGATAGAGCTGGCACGTCTCAGATGGCGGCGCATGGGCGCATATTATAAGGTGATAAGGTCAAACTACCAAGACAATATTGCAATGGCTTTATGCAAGGTCTCTGGGTAGAACAGCGGATAGTTTATAGATGGCGGTAAAGGCACTATGGTACACTCGCGCGGTTATGACGATCAGAATCATCGCTGCACTTCTGCTAGTTTGCCTGCCGGCCATGGCTGCCGATGAATTCACGCTTTACGAACTCCAGCCTCCGGAAACACACCAATTCGCGATAACGTATGACGTAACCGCAACGCGCGAAGGCGCACAATTCTTCTTCAATCCCATCCGGCCGGGCTCCGTGGCGACGAAAGAGCGGGTGATTGAGCGGAGCAGCGGAAAAGAATTAAAGTTTGAAACGGTAAACGGCAAAGACGCAAAGGCCACGGGACTTGTTCCAGCTGAAACTTCAGACAAAGCGGAATTCATCAAAGTCCATTTGCCAGGACCGGTACCGAAAGGCGGAGAAACGCGGATCCGCATCTTCAAGACCTACAGCGATGCGCCTTCTTACACGCTGACCGATGGCAAACTGGTTTTTACGCGGCCGCTTGGCATCAAACGCAACGTGGTGGTGTTGCCCAAAGGCTGGGAGCTGGTGGAGTGCGCGTCGCCTGGAATTGTTTCAACCGATGCCGATGGACGGGTTCGCGTTAGCTTCCTGAATGATCGTGACGATCAGCTTCCGGTAAAGATCATTGCGCGGAGGCTGCCATGAAGAAAATCGTTCTAACATGTCTTCTATTGTTGGCGGCCGTGATGTTGGCGCAGGATGAATCTTTTCATCGGGCGGAGCAGGACCGCGAGATCAGCTATTGGCTGCTTGAGCCTTCAACGCATCAATTCCGCATCTCACACGACTTTACCGTTACGCGAGTCGGGCAGAAATCCGTGCATAGCTTTGTTCGCAAGGGAAGCGTGGTTGCGCCGGACGCCAAGATGACCGACCTGGATACCGGCAAGCCGCTGAAGACTTCAACCGTCGCGGGCAAAGACGTAAA